>JBNJCV010000001.1:0-59029 GCA_051744245.1 Actinomycetota bacterium
TAGCAGATTGAGTTAGTAATTGGCTGTATCATTTAATATAATAATAGCCCAAATATGAAGGTGATGGCATGTTCTTAGACGAGGCAAAAATTAATATAAAAGCAGGTGATGGAGGAGACGGCCTGGTCAGCTTCCATAACCTTAAAAATAAACGGAAAAAAATTGCCAGTGGTGGCAATGGAGGGAAAGGCGGGGATGTAATAATAAAAGCAACCAACCGTTTGAGCACCCTCTTCCATTTCCAGAAAAAGATTCATTTTAAAGCCGAAAGCGGCAGGAATGGAGAACCCAATAATAGAACTGGCAGTAATGGCAAAGACCTGGTAATAGATGTGCCGGTAGGGACCATAATAAGGGATTTAAAGGGTACAGTAATTGCAGATCTGGATAAGGAAGGAAGCCAGATACTGCTGGCAAAAGGCGGCAGGGGAGGAAGGGGAAATGCGGCTTTTACTTCCCAGGCCAGGAGGTTTCCCTCATTTGCCGAAAAAGGGGAAAGGGTAGATGAACGGTGGATTAAGCTGGAGCTGAGGCTGCTGGCAGATATAGGTCTGGTTGGATTTCCTAATGCCGGAAAATCCACCCTTATAAGTAAAATAACTGCTGCCAGGCCAAAAATAGCAGAATACCCTTTTACCACCCTGGTTCCCAACCTGGGAGTGGTAGCTTTAGATGGACAGAGCTTTACTATTGCAGACATACCCGGTCTGATAGAAGGTGCCCATAAGGGTACGGGGCTAGGGGATAAGTTCTTAAGGCATGTAATGAGGACAGCATTGCTGATATTCATGCTGGATTGCCAAAAAATATTATATGGTACAGACTTGGCTGACAATTTCGATGTATTAAAAAAAGAGCTTAAAAATTATAACCGCAGGTTGGCCCAAAAGGATTATGTGGTTGCTGTAAACAAGGTTGACTTAATAAGTGATGAGGATGTATTAAATAATTTAGAAAAAGAATTAGAAAAAAGGACAGATAAAAAAATATTCTTTATCTCTTGTGTTACTGGGTATGGAATAAGCAATTTGGTGGATTACATGGGTAAAAAAGTATTAAAGGCCAAAGAAAAGGCGGAAAGCAAGGCTGCTCCCGGCAAGAAGGTTGTATATGATGTGAAGACCACGGGAGCCGCAGATGACAGGATAATTATACAAAAGAGAGGGCAGGACTATATTGTCAAAAACAAAAAACTGGAGAAAATGGTACAGATGACAGACCTTGAAAATGAGGAGGCCTTAAATTATTTGATGCACAGGTTCAGGAAAATGCATGTCGGTGATAGAATAAAGAAATTAGGAGTAAAAGAAGGCTCCAATGTCATAATAGGAAACCTTGTTTTTGAGCTTAAGGAATGATATGGAAGACAGGAAGAAATATTTAAATAATATAACAAGCATGGTAATAAAAATTGGATCAAGCAGCCTGGCATCTGAAAGTGGGGGCATAGATATTGG
Source organism: Actinomycetota bacterium (assembly GCA_051744245.1). Classification (GTDB taxonomy): domain Bacteria; phylum Actinomycetota; class Humimicrobiia; order Humimicrobiales; family Humimicrobiaceae; genus M55B165. Next base: position 1,458 of record JBNJCV010000001.1, read on the forward strand.
TAATCTGGAAAAATTTACCGATGAGGTCAGCGAAGCTGTAAGCAGGGGCATAAAAATTATTATTGTCACCAGTGGTGCTATTGCTGCTGGATTGCAGCACTTAGACATTAAAGGAAAACCCAGGGAGATAAGCGTGCTGCAGGCTGCAGCCTCTGTAGGCCAGGTGGAGCTTATGAGCATCTACGGCAATTTATTGACCAGGCACGGCATAAAAATAGGCCAGATACTGGTAACCCAGGAAGACACCACCAGGAGGGAGCAATACCTAAATATAAAAAACACCATTTCAAACCTTATGGAACTGGGGATAGTACCGGTTATTAATGAAAATGACAGTGTTGCAGTGGATGAAATAAAGTTTGGGGACAATGACGTATTGGCTGCTCTGGTAGCCAGCCTGATAGAGTCAGATCTTCTGGTGATACTATCAGATGTAGATGGGTTGTATGACAGGAGTCCCAGCCAGGACGGTGCAAAGGTGGTTCCCATGGTGAAAAAGGTTACAGGGGAAATTGAACAGGTAGCCGGGGGCATAGGTTCAATATATGGCTCGGGGGGTATGGCTTCAAAGATAAAAGCAGCAAAAATTTGTTCTTATTCCGGCATTGGCATGGTTATAGCCAATAGCAGGGAAAAGGTAGTAATAGGAAAAATACTGGATGGCATGGATATAGGAACTTTCTTTGTGCCTGAAAAAGAAAAGAAGGTAAAGAGTGTAAAAAGATGGATTGCTTTTGGAATGAGGGCCAAAGGCTCGGTGGTAATAGATAAAGGGGCAGAAAAAGCAATCGTAAAAAATGGCAAAAGCCTGCTCCCGGTAGGAGTGGTAAAGGCCAGCGGCAATTTTAACCGGGGTGATACCCTGAAGGTATACTCAATGGACAACCAGCTGATAGCCAAGGGAATCAGTAATTTTTCTAAAAAAGAGCTGGCCAGGGTTAAGGGCAAAAAAGAGAACCAGGTAATTGCGGAATTAGGAGAATCTACTTCTTGCGAAGTAATCCACAGGGATTGTATGGCGGTTTTTAAAAGTTGATAGTTTAATTCCTTTATATTATATTATTTAGAAAGTTAGAGGAGATTTTAATATGGGTGACATAGTATTAGAAATAGCCAAAAAAGCAAAGGAGTGTACCTCTTTTATAGCTACTGCAAACACATCAGAGAAAAACAGGGTATTAGAGGGTATAGCCAAGAATTTAGTTAAGAATGCAGATGAAATAATTAAGGAGAATAAAAAGGATATCTCCAGGTCTAAAAAAGAAGGGATATCAGAAAGCCTGCTTGACAGGCTCACTTTGGACAGGAAAAGGATAGAAAAAATTGCTGGCAGCATTAGCCAGGTTATAGAATTTACTGATCCGGTGGGGGAGGTAATATTTGGTTATAACCTCCCTAATGGGATTAGATTAAAAAATATAAGGGTTCCCCTGGGGGTGATTGGCATTATATATGAAGCCAGGCCCAATGTTACCATTGATGCAGCGGTTTTATGCCTGAAGGCTGGAAATTGTGTGATACTCAGGGGTAGCTCATCTGCACTTTCCACTAATATTAAATTAGCCGGGATAATGAGAGACACACTGAGAGAAAATGGCTTTCCCCAGGACATAATTCAGATAATTCCCCAGGCAGAAAGGGAGCATGCGGTAAGGCTTATGCAGCTGAGGGAATATGTGGACGTGCTGGTTCCCAGAGGGGGAAAGGAATTAATAGGCAGCGTGGTTGACAATTCAAAGGTCCCGGTTATAGAGACAGGCATAGGAAACTGTCACTTATATGTAGATGATAAACTGGAGGGAATAAATTACGGGGTTATCGAGGACATAGTGGTAAACTCAAAGACCCAGAGGCCCAGCGTTTGCAATGCGGCCGAAAAATTGCTTGTGCACAGCAAGGTAGCAGCAGAACTGCTCCCAAAGGTAGCAAATAAATTGAAAGGGCTGGGGGTCAAGCTTTTGGGAGGCAGCAAGGCCGGAAAAATACTTAAAGGAATTAGCCAAATGGAGGAAGATGACTGGTATGAAGAATTCCTGGATTTAAAAATAGGCATTAAGGTAGTGGACAGCCTGGAAGATGCAGTAACCCATATTAACAGGTATGGTTCCCACCACACTGATGCGATAATTACTTCAAGTTACAGGAATGCTAATTATTTTACTTCCCTGGTTGACTCGTCCACTGTTAATGTAAATGCTTCCACCCGGTTTACCGACGGGGGAGAATTTGGAATGGGGGCAGAAATAGGCATAAGCACCCAAAAACTTCACTGGCGTGGTCCCATGGGTTTGAGGGAAATTACTACTAACAAATTTTTAGTTTATGGAAATGGACAGATACGAAAATAGCATATATAAAGCCAAGGGCAAGTGCAGCAAGGTAGGAATAATGGGAGGAACTTTTAACCCCATACATCATGGCCACCTGGTTACTGCCCAGGAAGCATTAAGCCAGTTCAACCTGGACCTGGTAATTTTTATTCCTGCTTCTAACCCGCCTCATAAAACCAGTGGACCTATTGCCAGTACAGAGGACAGGTATTTAATGACAGTTATTGCCACAGCTTCCAATAATGATTTTTTTGTTTCCAGGATAGAGATAGACAGGGAGGGAAAGTCATATACCATTGACACAGTCAGGGAGCTTAGGAAGATTTATGGAAAAGAAGTGTCCCTCTATTTTATAACCGGGGCTGATGCCATACTGGAAATACTTACCTGGAAGGATACTGAAGAAATAATATCTTTGACTAAATTCATTGCAGCCACCAGACCTGGTTACAATTTAGCAAAAATTGAAGACTTAAAGGCAAAGCTGTTTAATAGCAGGAGGGAAGGAGATGATAAAATCTTTATAATGGAGATTCCCGCCTTGGCCATATCCTCAACTGATATAAGGAACAGGGTGAAACAGAAAAGGCCCATTGATTATTTGGTTCCCGAAGAGATTAGCCATTATATAATAAAGCATGGATTATATAAATAACAGGTATTTAGAAAAAAGCCAGGAAAGTTACCTGGAAAGCTTGCTTTCCAGCATGAGGAAGTTAATGTCCAGGGATTTATATCTTCATACAACCGGCACCCTTAAATTTTCTGCAAAATTGTCAGATAAATATATTTTTGGCAAAGAAATCAACAAATCAAATATTGATACTTTTTTAAAACTTTGTATTTCCAGTATACTGCATGATTATGGTAAAATATTTAAATATGAGGAACTTAAAAATATTGCAGTTAAGAATAACCTTGGTTTAAGTGAATTTGAGATTGGGTGTAGGCCAATATTGCATAGCTTTGTTGGTGATTATTTAGTAGCAAGGGATTATAATATAAGGGATACAGAAATTTTAAAAATTATAAAATATCATACTATAGGTTATTGTGATATGAGCCTCTGGCACAAAATTTTATTTATTTCTGATAAAATAGAGGAAACAAGGAATTACGGGAGTGTTGATGATTTGAGAAAATTATCCTTCAAGAGCTTAGATCTATGCTTACTTGAAGTTTATAAAAATAATATAATATATAATGTTAACAAAAACAATTTATTGCATCCTAAAACAAGTGTAATTTGGAATAATATCTGTGGAGGTAAGTAAAATGTCTTCAGATGAAAATAATAATGAACATGGCAAAAAAAATAGCAAAGACCGTGACCTTGATGATTTTTTCAGCGATGATGACTTTGAATTTGAGGGGCAGGAAGAAAATGAGGAAATGGATGAATCCGGCTACAGGAGCAGGAGGTCCAGGGACAGGAGAAGAAAGAAGAGGCTTATCGTATCCGCCTTATCGATTTTTTTAATCCTTGCAGTTATAGCAGTAGGGATTGTTTTTGGCTACCGGTTTATAAAAAACAGGTTCTTTAGCGGGGAAGAGGTAGTCGAAGAGGAAGGTATTACTATCCCTGAAAACCTGGTGCTTGACCAGGACATAAACCTCATTTTAGCAGGGGCCAGGGATAATTTACTGGAGCCTGAAATGAATTCAATAATATTGTCCAGCTTTAACAGTACTGAAACCACGCTTACTTCGCTTTGCTTGCCAGTCAAGACACTGATGGAAATTCCAGGCTTTGGTCTGGAGAGCATTGACAAGTCTGTAGAGTACGGGGGGATGGATTTGCTTAGCCTGACCCTAGAGAAAGGGCTGGGAGTAGAGGCTAGCCATTATCTTTTAATGGACATAGGAAGTGTAGTAGATACATTAGGGGGAGTGGAGGTTTCTCTTGATGATGCTGTTACCATAACCCTTGATGACGGAAGTGAGCAGACCCTTGATGCGGGCCTGAACAATATAGATGGATTAACTGCCATAAATTACCTGGAGAAATTCAGTGGTTCTGAAGGGGCAGTAACTACTGAGGACGTCAAAAAGCAGAAGGCTGTATATAATGCAATAATAGATAAAATAAATGCTGAAACTGGAGAGGAACTAGCCCAAAATATAAACAATATAAGCGGGTATATAGATACCGACATGAATTTAGAAGATCTGTCCAAGGCTGTTGCTACCTTTTCAAAAATTGAAGCTGCAAATGACCAGGTTTACGGCCTGGACATATCATCTGTTGAGCTTGAAGGCCAGACTTTCTACGTTCCGGACATATCCAGGATTGCAGATATATTTTCCACCGAACAAGTGGCTGAAGAAGAAATAGCGGAAGCAAACAAGACGGTGAGCATAGTTGTATTTAATGGCGAAGGTACCCCGGGTCTTGCAGGAAAGGCCGGCGATTTAATTGCAGGAATGGCTTATGGGGACGGAAAAAGCAAGTTTAATGTACTGGAAGTAGGAAATGCGGATAGCTTTGATTATGAGACTACCGAAATAATTATATCTGCCAATGAGCCCCATATTATGGCAGCTGCCGAAGATTTGATGGGCTATTTAGGGGCAGGTAACATAATTACAGAAGAAGGGGCGAGCCAGGCTGAAGTAACACTGATACTGGGAGAAGACTTTAATATAAATGCCGTAGGAGATGCCGGGTTGCCGGAAGAAGAAACAACAGAAGAAGAAGCAGCAGAGGGAGAAGCAGAGGATACAGAAGAATTAATTAAGGTGAACATATTAAATGGAGAAGGAACGGCTGGGCTTGCGGCCACTGTTGAAGACATACTGGAGGAAGAATTTAATAGTGAAACTAAAGTACTTGAAATTGTGGAAACCAAGAATGCTGACAACTGGGATTATACCCAGAGCACCATTACAGTTTTTACCAATAAGGAAGGGGTAACTGAATTGGCCCAGGATATACAGGAACAACTGGGCGTAGGGGTTATTGAGAGTTCAGATAATAATGTAGATAATGTTGACATTAGCATATTACTGGGGAGTGATTACACAAATCAATAATAAAAAATTAAAGCAAAACGATATTCTTAGGTCAGTAAAACTGGCGGCAAAGGTAGCTGATGAGAAGAAGGCGGGATACATAAAGGTTTTAGACATGAGGGCAAGGCTGGTTATTACTGATTATTTTTTAATTATAAGCGCTAACAACCCTAGGCTTACCAAAAGGATTTATGAAGACATCGAAAAAGAGCTGAAAAGCAAAGATCTGTATCCAATTAATGTTACCGGAGCAGGTGAAGGGAATTGGATACTGGTTGATTATGATGATTTTGTGATCCATATTCTTACTAATGATTTCAAGGATTATTATGACCTTGAACGGCTGTGGAGGGATTCAGAAACTATTGAATGGAAAGAATAGAAGGAGTAGAGTTGGAAAAAGTAAAAGAAGAAGAAATTTATGATTCACAAAAGATTGAAAAGAGATGGACAAATAAGTGGAATAAGGAAGGAATTTTTTCTTTAAAATCTTCCAAGAGTAAGCCTAAATATTATGTGCTGGAAATGTTTCCTTATCCTTCCGGGGAACCCCACATGGGACATGCCCGTAATTATACCATTGGAGATGTATTAGCCAGGGTCTTTGCACGGAAAGGTTACAATGTCCTTCATCCCATAGGATTTGACGCTTTTGGGCTGCCTGCAGAAAATGCAGCCATTAAGAGCGCGATACATCCGAGGGAAAGTACTATGGCAAATATTGAGAAGATGCGGGTAGCCTTAAAAAGAATGGGCATGAGCTATGACTTCGAAGATGAAATTATTACTTCAAATCCTGATTATTATAAGTGGACTCAGTGGCTATTTTTACTCCTATTTGAGATGGGGCTTGCAGAAAAGAAAGAAGCTCCTGTTAATTGGTGTAATTCCTGCCAGACTGTTTTGGCAAATGAGCAGGTGATAGGAGGTAAATGTGAAAGGTGCGATAGCCCGGTGGAAACCAGGGTACTGTCGCAGTGGTTTTTTAAGATAACCAAATATGCCCAGAGACTTTTAGATGACATGGGCATGATAGAGGAAGGATGGCCTGAACGAGCTCTAACCATTCAAAAGAATTGGATTGGAAGAAGTGAAGGGGCAAGGGTTAACTTCAAGCTTGATGGCAGTGACATAGAAATACCTGTTTTTACTACCAGGCCTGATACTCTTTACGGAGTTACCTTTTTCATATTAGCCCCTGAACATGAGCTTGTAGACAGTATTGTAGATGAGCAGCATAAAGAAGAAGTAGGCAGGATAAAGGAAATCATAGCAAAGCAAAGCGATATAGACAGGGGTGCTGAGGATACCGAAAAGATAGGCTGCTTTACGGGAAGATATGTCGTAAATCCCCTGAATGGTGAGAAAGTGCCGGTATGGATTGCAAATTATGTTTTAACTGGTTATGGTACTGGCGCCATAATGGCAGTACCTGCCCACGACAGCAGGGATTTTGAATTTGCTAAAAAATACGGCATTCCGGTAAGAGAGGTGATTTCACCTGACGGCAAGGAGCATAAGGAACTTAAGGAAGCTTATACCGGAGAAGGGGTAATGGTAAATTCAGGGCCATTTAGCGGGAAAGATTCCAGGAAAGGGAAAAAAGAAATTACCAGCCACCTTGGCCAGAAAGGCTGGGGTAAGTTTGAGGTAAATTACAGGATAAAGGATTGGCTGATATCAAGGCAGAGGTATTGGGGTGCCCCTATACCTATCGTGTATTGTACTAAATGCGGCACGGTTCCGGTGCCTGAAGAACAGCTTCCAGTAAGGCTCCCTTATAATGTGGACTTTAAGCCCACAGGTCTTTCGCCTTTGTCTTATTCAGAAGAATTTGTAAATACCGTTTGCCCTGTTTGCGGAAGTAAGGCTAAAAGGGAAACAGATACCATGGATACTTTTGTGTGCTCTTCCTGGTATTTTTTGCGGTACTGCAGCCCTCATAACAGTAAGGTGGCTTTTGATAAAAAGGAGGCTGGTTATTGGATGCCAGTAGACCAGTATATTGGGGGTATTGAACATGCAACCATGCATCTTATATATTCCAGGTTTTTTACCAAGGTCCTATATGATGCTAATTTAATAGATTTTAAAGAACCTTTTACAAGATATTTTCCCCATGGTGTAGTCAACCTGGGGGGAAAGAGGATGTCTAAATCCAGGGGTAATTTAGTCAGCCCCTCAGAAATCTATAATACTTATGGCTCAGATACGCTTAGGTTATATATACTTTTTATGGGTCCTGCTGATTCTGCAGTAGATTGGAGCGATGAAGGAGTAGAAGGAGCAAACAGGTTTTTAGGCAGGGTATGGAGGCTTGTCCAGGGCAATATAGAGTTAATGGATTCAAGCAGCGGTATAAAGTCGGAGGAAGAATTAAAAAACCAACAGCTTAAAGGGGCGGAGAAAGAGGCTTTTAGGAAACTCCACCAGACCATAGAAAAGGTTACAGAAGATATACTGGAAAGGTTTAATTTTAATACGGCAATAAGCTCAATCATGGAGCTTGTAAACCTCATGTATAAACATGAAGGAAAGATAAAAAACAGTTTATTGGTAAACGAGCTTACCGAAAAGCTTTTAATACTGCTTTCCCCCATTGTTCCCTTTATAACGGAGGAACTTTGGTCTAAGATGGGGAAAAGAGGGAGTATTCACAAAACTCCATGGCCTGAATTTGATCCAGAGGTAGCCAAGGAAGAAACAGTAACTATTGTATTCCAGGTAAATGGAAAGCTAAGGGATAAGAAAGATCTGCCCGTTGGATTGGCTGATGAAGAAGTAAAACAGCATGCCCTTTCTTCTGAAAGGATACAAAAATTCACCGAAGGAAAGGAAATTGTAAAAAGTATAGTGGTGCCCAATAAATTAATTAATTTTGTGGTCAAGTAAGCCGGATATTGTATTTAAAACCACATACTCTTCGCCAGTTTGCACCCTAATTATTTTAGCCTTTGAATCATTAGCAGAAATCAGGTTTTGGTTAGAATTGTTTTTGTCCTGGTCAATCAAGATATTGAAATAATCAAAATATTTTGATATTTTCTGCCTTAGCATGGGTGAGTTTTCCCCAATATCTCCTGAAAAAGCAATACATTTCTTCTAATATACTTACCTCATGTTTTGGTTGCTCGGGGCAAAGGTGCATAGCTGCCTCAGTAATCGCTTGTGTGGGAAAAGATACTTACAAAAGGGCCAGGGAAGCCTTTGTTGAAGCTGCAGATAAATTAATTGTTGTCGACCCCCTTGACTCTAGATACAAGGATGAAGGAGTGCTTGTGGGCCCTGTTATATCAAGCCAGGCAAAGCAAAGGATACTAAAAGCAATAAAGGATGCCAAAAAAGAAGGTTGTAGCATACTTTTGGATAAATCTGGTGTAAAAATTAAGGGAAGGCAGCTTCTTTTTAGGTCCTGTAGTCCTGGGAAATGTAAAGGCAGGTTCAAAAACAGAAAGGACAGAAATCTTTGGCCCGGTAGTATCCATGATGGAAGTAGGGTCATTGGATGAAGTATTAGGTTACCTTGAGGATAACCCTTACGGCAATGGCGCTTCGATCTATACCCAGAATGGAAACTGGGCAAGGGAATTTGAATTAAGGGCCCAGTGTGGAATGATTGGAATCAACCTGGGTGTGCCTGCACCGGTGGCTTATTTTCCTTTTGGGGGAATGAAGGAATCCCAGCTTTCAGACATTAAAGCGCAAGCGGGAGGGGTAGTTGGTTTCTTTACTGAAGAGAAAATGGTGGCCAGAAGATTCTTTGATTAAGTTTCAAAAACAAATTTGCTTTTTGAGCTATTAAAATATTCTTCAAAATAAATATAGCGTTCAGCAGAATTATGGATAAACTTCCAGAAGGTTTGAAGGTAATGGATTATTTTTTTATCATTTTTCCCTATTTGTAGAAGTTCAATTATTTCTTTGTCTGGGATATCTGGTTCAAGTATCCTTTTTTTGCTGATTATATTTATTTTAAAAATGTCCTCTACTAGTTTAGTAAAAGATACATTAACAAGTTTCATGCCATTTATTTCTTTAAATATATCATTTGGAAGATAGGCTTCGGTTAAATATAGGGGCTCGCTATAAGCAAATATGAGCCTCTTTATATACATGACTTTTATATCTCTGGCAATATTTAAATTTCCCCGGATCCTACTGGAGGGAGTAATTATTTTTTTCTCCAGTATTTTGGTTTTAGTATCAACCCCTTTTTCTTTTAGCTCATCTACAATGGAGGAAACTTTCTGTAAGGCTTTTGATTCGGCAATGTTTTTATTGGTTATAAAGGTTCCTTGCCCCCTTCCCCTGGATATGAATCCGCTTAATTTCAGTTCCCTTAAAGCTTCCCTGATCGTTGTTCTGCTTACAGTAAACTTTTCGCATAGTTCCAGCTCATTAGGTATCTGCTCTCCCTCTTTTAGCTTGTTTCTCTTTATCTTGTCCAGGAGGTAAGTATAAACCTGATGATAATAGGGAACTTTACTACTTTTGTCTAAGATGAAGTCATTGAATATGTTTTTCATTTAATCTTACAATAATAATATTGTTATAATTAATACTAGCATTATATATTCTTTATACTTTTTTTCAAAGGGATATCAGTTATTTGTTATAAGCTTTCAGCAATTCTATGGTAGCCCTGCAAAATGCTGGCAGGTCTGCAGGCTTTCTAGAAGTAACTATATTGCCGTCAGCCACAACTTCCTTATCAATATATTTGCCTCCAGCATTTGAAAGGTCTGTAGCTATTGCAATATAACCTGTTACCTGTTTATCCTTTATTATATCTGCTTCTGCCAGCATCCAGCCGCCATGACATATTGCAGATATAACTTTGCAGTCTTCTGATGCCTTTTTTACTATTTCTACCATGTCCTTGTCTACCCTCATCTTATCCGGAGCATAACCGCCGGGTATAATTATCCCCAAGACTTCATCCATATTGACTTCCTTCGGGGAAACATCTGCTTTTATCGGAAGCCCGAATTTACCTTTATACTCCCTGCCTTTATCCGGGCCAACTGTAATTACCTCATAGCCTTCTTCAGCGAGCCTGTAATAAGGGTAAATTACTTCCTCATCCCTGAACTGCTCTTCCAGCAGCAGTAAAATTTTACCTTTCATATTTTGTCTCCTTTTTAATCCATTATTCATAATTTTTAAATGTTAATCAAGTAAGAGTTAATTAAGCCTGCCTGTAATAAGTGGTATGTAGAGAAGGTAGTGTATTTGCATGAGGATTTGAAGGAAGTCTAGAAAATAAATAGAAGTGGGGTTAAATGTTTATTTTAAAAAAGTTAGGGAATTACTATGGATTACAATAACTTGAAAGCAACCGAGAAATAGGATCCCTTATCCAGATCGCTTTCTAAATTTATGCTTGCATTATGAATATTAACAATTTCCCTTGCTATGGAAAGCCCTAGCCCGGTGCCATTCTTATGGAATTCAGCTGCATTGTTGGACCGGAAAAATTCATTGAAAATATTATTCACATTTTTTTCAGGTATTCCAATTCCCTGATCCTTTATACCTATATAAAGCCTTGGGCCTTCAATTTTTTTAGTTATTATCTTCACTATACTGTTGGGAGGAGAGTAATTGATAGCATTTTCAATCAATATGGAAAAAAGGACTTCTATCTGTTTTTCATTTCCTTTAATGTAAAAATCTTTTTTAGGGGAATTAAAATCAATTTGGATTTTTTTAACTCTGGCTGGTATTTCAAACCTTTGGACTATTCTGGACAGAATAGGGGTTAAATTTATCCTTTTAAGGTCTAAACTCATATCATCGCGGGATTTAAGTTTTTCTAATTCAAGCATTTCGCCAATAACCTTTGATAGCAATCCGCACCGCTTCTTTATCTTTTTAACAATATCTACAGTTGCCTGAGGAATCTTACCTGAATAGCCTTCGAGGATAATCTCAGCATAACTCTGAATGGCTGCAAAAGGGGCTTTTAATTGATGGGTAGCATATAGGAGGTATTTGCTTTTTTCTTTGTTAATATCATGTAATTTCTGGCTTATCTTTTCATATTCTACCTTTTCTTTTTCCAGTTTCATGTTGACCTTTTCTATTTCTTCGGTCCTCTCAATTATTTTTTTCTCAAGATTTATCTTGTACTCGTTAAGGTCCCTATTGATCTCATTGTAGGAATCCAGCAGATGGTAGATTATCTTTGAACCGTTAGCACCAATTAGGCTTGTTTTGGAGAATTTCTTATTACTTAAGTCATTAAAAACCCTCGAATCGCCAGTAGCTTCAAATATAAGGCCTATTTGGCGGTCATTAATAATTTGTTCATAGTCGGCTATATATTCAATATCATGGTGCCGGGCAAAGAAAACCCCAACTGCATGAGGGTTGATGTCACATACATATTTTATTTTTATATCCGGGATATTAAGTAAGACTTTTAATAACGCTAATCCACCCTTGCCTGCTCCTATTATGGCTATTACTGCTTCGCTATTATTTTTATCTTTATTATTCATTTAATAAGTTTGGTGGATAGAATTTAATATTTTCTCGCTCTATAACTTTAAAAATCTGGTAAAAGTCATATTTATTTGATTTATTATATTATTTTGTGATAAACTTGATTAATATTATTAAATCAATAGTTTTAGTAATGTATATAAATTATAAAGTATTTTTAGGGTGAAGTAAACCATAAAAGGAGCCATATAAAAATGAACCTTTGAAAGTCTTCATTAGCAACCAAAATAGGGAGGGGCATATGAAAAAAATATATATAATTGATGATGACCAGGATATTGTAGAATCTATTTCAATGGTTTTAAAAGCAAATGGTTATGATGTTGCCGGCCAGTATAATGATGAGGATGTAATTGAAAATACTACTGAATACAATCCTGACCTTATCATCCTTGATGTTATCTTTCCAGAAGACCACTCTGCAGGTTTTAAAATTGCAAGGGAATTAAAAAGAAATGAAGAATTAGCAGAAATTCCAATAATTATGCTCTCAGTTGTAAATGAAAAGGGAATTTATATGGGCAAGTTTTCCAATGATGATATTGACCATACATGGTTGCCGGTAAATAAATTCCTGGACAAGCCTGTTCAACCCAAGCAACTTCTGAAAATGGTAGGGTCTATTTTAAAAGACAAAGAAATACAAAAAACTGGTCCAAAAAAATAAGGTTATAAAAACCTCGCTCAGTCCATAGTACTGACTAAAATATTTTACATGTTTTACTGGAGATAAAAAACTTAGCTTTCTGGTGCTTAAATTTTCAATACTTTTTATCTAACCGCTAGTAAATACCATAGAGTCATGCAATATATTATTACAATAAATAACGCCCTGCATTAAGCAAAAGATATGAGGAAATCAAGAATCCTCTGTTCTGCCACAGCTTTAATTATTGCTGGAAAGAAAATTGTGATTCATTATTATATAAAATTTTATTTTATGTTAATATCTATATACACAAATGCATAAAATTTCAAAGCTATTGTGCTTTATAGATAGAATTAAATATGAAAGGGGCAAACACCTAACTCTGGCTGTGGTTGTATTTACCATAGCTATATTGGTGGTTCTTGTAGTTTTGTTCTTTAAAGCGAAATCAGAAGTAAAGATAAAAGAGAATATACTGGAAAGTTATGCGAAAAATTCTGGCGAAAGCAGCCCAAATAATATCAAGGTCTATATTTGTGGTTATGTAAAAAAGCCGGGAGTGTACGAGGTTAAGGAAGGTTCCAGGATAGACGAAGTACTGGAAGCTGCTGGCGGCCCTACAGAGGAGGCTTGCCTTCAGCTGGTAAATCTTGCCAAAATGGTAAGTGATGAACAAAAAATATATATCCCTTCCCAGGACGAAGCCCCCAGAAATGAGGATAGCAGTATGGTAAATATAAATTATGCATCCAGAGCCGAGCTTGAAAAGCTGCCGGGAATCGGCCCGGTTACGGCCCAAAAGATTATAAACTACAGGGAAAATCAGCTATTTGAAAAAAAAGAAGACTTAAAAAAGGTGGACGGGATTGGTGATAAAAAATACCAGAGCATAAAAGATTTAATAAGCATATAGGAAACTATTTTATATCATGGCCAGCAGGTGTCCTGGCCGGTACCTGGATTGGACATACTTATATAGTAAATAACTATATCCTTGGGCTGTCGGCTTTTTTGCTGCTAGTCACAGGAGTGCTGGTTATAAGGAGAAGGGAGCAAGGCTTTTTATTTTTACTGTTCAATTTTTTTGTTTTCCTGGTTGCAGGAATTATGTCAGCCAATATATATGCAGTGCACAGCAGACCAATTCCGGCAGCCAATATAGATAAAAACGTAATCTTTGAGGGAAGGGTTTGCAGCCATCCCTCATGTCAGGGGGAGCAATATTTATGCAATATTGGGGTAAACAAAATATATCTGGGCCAAAAAGAAGTAAAAATTAAAAAAGAGATAGTGCTAAAAACAAGCAAAGCCTTAAAAAGGGACGACTGGGTCAGATTTTCTATCAGCAGGGAAGGAGAATATTATATACCTATTGGGTTGCATAAAATCTATCCGGGCAATTTAGTGGCAAAGCTTTTTAACTTTAGAGCTAGAATATATAATACCCTGAGGAAGGCCTACTATAATTATCTGAATTACAATTCTGCTAGCCTGTCAGAGGCATTGGTGCTGGGAAACAGGTTAAATGTTCCTCATTATATTATGGATAATTTTAAGAAAGCAGGGATATTTCACCTTCTGGCCATCTCGGGTTTGCACCTTTCTGTATTTATATTTCTAGTTCTAAGGCTTTTTAGGGAAAAGAGAAATATTTTGCCTCCCTTATTTTTCTTCCTGGCCGCCTTTAATTTTATTGTGGGGGTAAAAGCAAGCCTCCTGCGGGCATCGGCCATGATAATAATGGTCCTGGTGGCCAGAAGAAGGGGAAGAGAATACCGGGCAGAAAATATATTCTTTATAACTTTTTGTTTTTTGCTCCTGGTCCGGCCCGGCTTTTTTTATGACTTAGGCTTCTGGCTGTCTTTTACTTCCATGGGAGCTATTTTCTTTATTTACCCATTAGCTGGCAGGTTGCTGCATAAAAAGCTGCAAAAAAATTATGTCATTAGAATTTTTCTCATATCTTTTTCCATAATAGCAGCCACTCTGCCTGTAAATGCGTACTTTTTTGGCTTGGTGCCTTTTACGGGCATTTTTTCAAACATCCTGGTACTGCCTGCATTTTATGCCCTTATCCTCATTTTGATATTTTCTTCCGCCACTATTATTATCTGGCCGCCTGCTGGGGGAATGATTTTAAAGCTTTCATCGCCTTTTTTTTCTTATATTCTAAAAGTTGGTTCAACTATGGGCAGCCTGGATTTTTTAAACCTGTATTTTGAAAATATTTCTGTTAAATTCATGGCAATATATTATATTCTTTTACTTTTATTGTTATTATTATACAAATACAAATTTAAAGGTAATGGCTATGGCAAAGCAAAATAAAAAATTATGCCAGCTGTTTATAAGCAGGAGCAGCGCAATTCTGGACGAAAAAGTAGATGCAGCTAAAAAAAAGCTCAAGGGCAAGATAAACATGGATACGGATTTTAAGGTTTTTGACAATCCTGAGGACCTAGACGAGACAGAGCTTGTAAATTACCTGGCTATACCGCCGTTTTTTTCTGAAAAAAAAGTAGCAGTAATGAAAAATATAGAAAATTTTCCGGCAGGAATTGTAAACATACTGGCTGATAGAATAGATGGACTGGATAACAGCAGCTTCGTATTTTACCTGTTCACAGCCAATAAGAAGAGACTCAATAAGAAATTTTTGGATGCAGTTAAGGCCAGGGGTATAGTTAGGGAGTTAAGGGAACCCAAGACTGGAAGTTTAAGAAAGTGGCTGAAGGAAAGGCAACAGCTGGATGGCATACACATTACAGAAAAAGCTGGAGAGCTTTTGTTAGAGAACATCAATTATGATCTTTCCTGCTTAAAAAATGAATATGAGAAGCTTTTTCTATACGCCCAGAGCCAGAAGGATAAAAAAGTAACCGTGGAAGCAGTAAGTCATCTGGTTAGCAGAGTTTATAATTTAAGGATATTTGATCTAGTGGATTGTATAGGAGAAAAAGACAAAGATGGAGCGCTAAAGGCACTTAAGTCTATGCTGGTAGAGGGCCAGAATTTAATGGGGATGATAACCCTGGCCTACCGCATGTTTAAGGCAATCCTTTATATAAATTATGGGGAGAATAGGAAAGCCTATGACTATATTAGCTCTAATATAAGGGCGCCTGATTATTTTATAAAGAAAATTTTGGATAAATACAAGAGGTACAGCGCAAATTATACTGAAGCAGAAATTAGCAGGGCTTTTGGCCTGTTAAATGAAACTGATATTAGCCTACGCGAAAGCCTGGTAAGCGAAAAAAATATAATCAGCAAGCTAATATCGGAAATTTGCAGCTAAATTAAGATTTTATTGTACCGAGTTTCTTATGTGCTTTAGACTTTTTGTTGGCTACAAAGTTTTTATGCACCACATTATTCTTTGCAGCTTTGTCCAGAGCTTTAAAAAGCAGGTTTAAATTTTTTTCTGCAGCTTCGGTGTCCTTTTGTTCAACTGACTGCAAAAATCTCTTATTTATACTTTTTATCCTGGTTTTTAAAGTCTTATTGGCAGTAAACCTTTTTTTATTCTGCCTGTCTCTTTTTATTTGTGACTGTATGTTTGGCATTTAACTATTTTCCTCCTTAAATTTTTAACGAAGACCTATTTTAGCACTTTTTGGTAAAAAATTGAAAATATTTTATAATTTAAGAAATTTAAATGATATAATTTCTTTTTCAACACTTAAGTGAAATTATGGCAGAAGACAGTTTTTTTTCAAGGAAGAAAATTTTTAATGCCACGGTTGTAGTAATTATAGCAATCCTGCTTTCCAAGGTGTCAGGCCTGGTCAGGGACCAGGTAATGGCTGGCTATTTTGGCATAAGCTATGATACTGACGCCTTTACCTGGGCTTACTTTATACCCAATTTGTTTAAGGTGCTTTTTGCAGAGTCCCTTATAATAGCGGCTTTTATCCCCATATATTCCTCTTACCTTAAAAAAAGGGAAAAGGGACAGCTGAAAAGTTTTGTTAACTCAGTTGCCAATATAATGCTGGCGGCTTTTTTTTTAATCTCTGTGCTTATCTTTATATTCTCTCCCCAGATAGGTCAGCTACTGTCCATGGTTGCCAATAACCAGTTGGATGTAGCCAAGTTTGTGGTAATGAACAGGATAATGATATTTTCCCTGGTTAGCCTCAGCCTTTCAGGGCTTGCCACCGGCATACTTAATTCCCATAATTTGTTTGCTCTTCCATCCCTTGCGCCCTTCGTGCTGAATGTAGTTACAGTAATTGCAGTGATAATACTGGCCCCCAGATTTGGGATTATAAGTATGGCAATAGGGGTAATCATAGGGTCGGTTTTCCATTTTTTAATTCAGGTTCCCCAGCTAAAGGTGGCCGGGATAAAATATGGCTTCCAGGTAGATTTCAAAAATAAGGCAGTAAGAGAAATTTTTTCACTGATGCTTCCCATATTGCTGAGCCTGGGGGCGGTTCAGCTGAATAACAGCGTGGACAATTTCTTTGCCTTAAACCTGGGGGCAGGAAATACTACTGCCCTGACCATTTCCTGGAGGGTGGCAAACTTACCCCTGGGAGTATTCAGCGTGGCAGTAATTACAGTACTTTATCCCCTGATTTCCAGGCAAGCGGCAGCAGATAACACCAAGGGACTGAAAGAAAGCTTTTCGTTAGGAGTGAGGGAAATTGGCTATATAATGATTCCAGCCACTGTGGGCCTGGTTATATTAAGTTATCCCATTATAAAGGTTTTGTTTGAACATTATAATTTCTCTGCCCAGGATACCTCCAAAGTTTCGTTCATCCTTATCTTTCACAGCCTCGGCCTGGTATTTTTCGGATTGCTGATGATATTGAACCGTACATTCTATGCTTTTAAAAATGTAAAGACTCCCTTAAAGGTAGCTGCTGCATCCATTGGAGTTAACTTGCTTCTTGACTGGATACTGGTTAGGTTTATGGATGTGGGAGGGCTTGCATTTTCAACCTCGCTTGTTGCATTATGTAATACAGTAATACTTTTAATTATATTAAGAAAGAAGATAGGCAATTTAGGAGGAAAAAGAATAGCCAGGTCCTATTTAAAGATATTGCTTGCTTCTGCTATAATGGGTGTTTCCGTCTACTTTACATGGCATTGGCTGCAACCCTTTGCAGAAAGGGGATTGGTATTTTTAATAATTGCGCTGGCAGCAGCCATTATAGGCGGGAGTGTTATTTACATATTATTTACTTATGTGCTGAAGATGGATGAAATAAAATATGTGGTAAGTATTTTCAGGGATTTTAAAAAAAGGGGATTTAGAAAAAAATAATGGATAACAGCAGGTTTATAAGGAATTTTTCAATAATTGCACATATTGACCATGGCAAATCTACCCTGGCTGACAGGATATTGGAAGTTACAGAAACAGTAAGCCCCCGGGACATGTTAGACCAGTACCTTGATGACATGGACCTGGAGAGGGAAAGAGGCATAACCATAAAGTCTCATGCAGTAAGGGTAAGATATAAAAGCAGTATTGACGGAAACCGCTATGTCTTAAATCTCATTGACACACCGGGTCATGTTGATTTTAGTTATGAAGTATCAAGGAGCCTTGCTGCCTGCGAGGGTGCGGTGCTGGTGGTTGACGCCTCGCAGGGAATACAGGCCCAGACCCTGGCAAATGTTTACCTGGCCATGGAAAATAACCTTGAGATTATACCGGTAATAAACAAGATTGACTTAAAGAGTGCAAGAATTGAAGATGTCCAGATGGAGCTGTCTAAGATACTGGGGGTAGAAGAAAAAGACATTTTAAAAGTTAGCGCAAAAACCGGTGAAGGAGTAAGCGAAATTCTGGAAAGGATTGTTGTGGATGTACCCTACCCTAAAGAACTAGAAGAAGATCCGCTGCAAGCCCTGATATTTGATTCCCAATACAATACCTACAGGGGAGTGGTAGCTTTAATCAGGGTAGTATCAGGATATATCCAGAAGGGAATGAAGATTAAGTTTATGGGAGAGAAAATTAGCTCAGAAGTTGAGGAAGTGGGAATACTGGGTCCAAAAATGATTGAAAAAAAGAGGCTTGCTCCGGGAGAGGTTGGCTATATAATTACTGGCATAAAGGAAGTTGAACATATAACTGTGGGAGATACCATTACTTCTCACCAGAACCCGGCTCCTAAAAGCCTGCCGGGCTATAAAAAGCCTAAACCCATGGTGTATTGCGGGCTTTTTCCCACCGAAGGGGGAGACTACGAAGACTTAAGAGAGGCCTTAAACAAGCTTTCCCTAAATGATGCTTCCCTGGATTACGGGCCGGAATCTTCACAGGCACTGGGATTTGGGTTCAGGTGTGGTTTTTTAGGCCTACTTCATATGGAGATAATAAGGGAGAGGCTGGAAAGGGAATACGACCTTAGGCTAATTGCCACTTCACCCAATGTGGCTTACCAGATCTTATTAGAAGAGGATGAACAAATTGAGGTAACAAAGCCAGCAGATTTCCCACCCCAGGAGAAAATAATGGCTATCAAAGAACCTTTTGTGAGCGCAACCGTTATTACCCCCAAAGATTATATCGGAGAGGTGATGAAGCTCTGTAACAGCAAAAGGGGCAAGTTTATTGATATGCACTATATATCAATGGAAAGGGTGGAGATTAAATATAATTTACCCTTATCTGAAATAATTGTTGATTTCTTTAATCTGCTTAAATCTATTACCAGTGGCTTTGCATCACTGGACTACGAGTTCTTGGAATATAAGGAATCTGACCTGGTAAAACTGGATATGCTGGTGGCAGGAGATAAGATTGACGAGCTTTCTACTATAATACACAGGGACCAAGCTTATTATACGGGAAGGAAGATTGCTACAAAACTTAGGAAAATAATACCCAGGCAGAATTTTGAAGTAGCCATACAGGCCGCCATTGGCAAGAGGATAATAGCCAAGGAAAGGATTGCCCCCTACAGAAAAGATGTAACCTCGGGACTGTACGGGGGAGATATAACCAGGAAGAAAAAAGTACTTGAGAAACAAAAGGAAGGCAAAAAAAGGTTGAAAAAAATAGGGCGCGTGGACATACCCGATGATGCCTTTATGAGTTTCTACAAGATTGGTGAAGATAATTAATAGGGGCTGTGATGGAGAATTTAGCATTAGCTGATTTTCTGAGAGCTTTAGCAAGTATTGAGAATTCCATACAACAAAACAAGGACTATCTTTGCAAGCTTGATTCCTTTATAGGTGATGGCGACCACGGGACCACCATTGCCCGCGGCTTTAGCAGGGCCTTAAAAAAAGTAAGAGAAGAAGGGCCAGAGAGCATATCCGGTCTCCTAAAGAGTATAGGCTTTACTCTGGTATCCTCCATGGGAGGAGCAGCAGGCCCTCTGTTTGGGTCTGTATTTATGGGGTTGGCTGATGCTGCAGCCGGAAAGGATAGTATTGACCTGGAAAGCCTGCATGCCATGTTTTCTGCCTCACTGGAGAAGGTATTAAAGATAGGGGGAGCAAAGGCGGGGGATAAAACCATGATAGATGCCCTGAGCCCTGCAGTTGACAGCCTGAAGAATTCCCTGGAAAAAGGACTGGGGATAGAAGAGGCCATGGCCAATATGAGCAAAGCTGCAAAACAAGGAGCTGCCTCCACCAAGGATATGGTAGCCAGGAAGGGAAGGTCCCGCTACCACGGGGAGCGCTCCATTGGATACCAGGATGCGGGAGCTACAACCATGTATCTAATTATAGAGGCAATGCATAAATCAATAAACAAGGGGGAAGGTAATGAGGAAGCTAATAAATGATGCCGATAATATAGTAGATGAACTTATTGAAGGGTTCATCCTTTCCAATAAGGGCAAGGTAAAAAGGATAGGCACTCTTAATGTGGTAGCAAGGGCAGATGCCCCCATAAAAGGCAAGGTGGGCATAGTAATTGGAGGAGGGGCAGGCCATGAGCCCCTGTTCTTAGAGTACGTAGGGAAAGGCATGGCCGATGTGGAGGTGCACGGACAGATATTTGCAGCTCCTACCCCTAACCAGATAACCGCAGCCATAAAGGCTGCTGATGGAGGAGAAGGAGTGATGCTTTTATATAATAATTATTCCGGTGATGTAATGAATTTTAACCTGGCCCAGGAGATGGCAAGGGAAGAAGGTATAAAGGTAGACACAGTCCTAATAAATGATGAGATCTCGTCTGCCCCTAAAGAGAGAGCAGAAGATAGGAGGGGCACCACTGCAGACCATATAATAATAAAGATGGCAGGCGCTGCCTCAGAAGCAGGGATGGGTTTTGATGATATGATAGAGCTTAGCAGAAAAGCTGTATACAATTCAAGGTCGCTGGGAGTATCCCTATCAGCCTGCACCCTGCCTGAGACTGGCCAGGCTACTTTTGAGCTTGAAGAGGGCAAAATGGAATTTGGCATGGGCCTACACGGGGAGGCTGGAATAAAAAGGGTGGATCTTATGGACGCAGACAAAACTGCTGAAACCATACTGGACTTATTAATAGAAGACCTGCCTTATAGAAGCGGAGATGAAGTTATAGCGGTAGTCAACGGATATGGATCCACCACCAGAATGGAAATGTTTATAGTAGCAAGAAAGATCCATTCATATCTAACGGATAGAAACATCTCTATTTATTCAACTGAGGTAGGGGAGTTCTGCACCTCGCAGGAAATGGCAGGGATATCCATAACCCTGATTAAGCTGGATGCAGAGCTAAAGAAGTATTATGATTGGGTAGCTGACAGTCCGGGCTATAAGAAAATGGGGTAAGTCCGGGTATAGGCAGGCCGCTGTTTACAATCCAAAAAGAAATATTTAAAAATATTCAAAAAGGTATTGACTTAGGAAGCTTTAGCTGTATAATTATGATGATAATCATTATCATTATCATTTTAACTATATGGAAAGTAAAAAAGAAATACTGTCTTTTCTGGTTTCAAGC
Source organism: Actinomycetota bacterium (assembly GCA_051744245.1). Classification (GTDB taxonomy): domain Bacteria; phylum Actinomycetota; class Humimicrobiia; order Humimicrobiales; family Humimicrobiaceae; genus M55B165. Next base: position 22,876 of record JBNJCV010000001.1, read on the forward strand.
CTTAAAAGCAATCAGGTTAAACTTACCTCCACAAGAAAAGCCATCCTTGAGGTACTGGCAGAAAAAAATGAAGAAATGAATGTTGACCAGATTCATCTCTTATCCCACAAAAAGAATTCAAATATTGGAATAGCAACTATCTACAGGAATATAAATATGTTAAATGAAATGGGTCTGGTTTCAAAACGGTTTGAGGAAGGCTCTGACAAGGCAGTATTTAGCTTGACCGGTAAACTAAAAAAAAGTTTTTCCAGTGAAAAGAAAGGAATCAAAAATAAGGTTTCACCATCCAGTCACCGTAAAACTGCAGATGGTGAAATTTTGAGAATACAGGGGCAATTAAATGAAGCCTTGAATGATTTAAATAAAATAAAAATGGAAAAGGAGCTAGCATTGGAAAATGTAATAAATGATTTCACGAAATTGGACAAAATACTCGAAGAACACAATTTTGAAAAAAACAATTTAATCCAGATACTTTTAGATGTGCAGGACCAGTATAACTGGCTGCCCAAGCATACCTTGCTTTATATAGGAAATAAAATGGAGGTTCCGCTGACCAATATTTACAGCATAGCTTCATTTTATAAGTTCTTTAATCTGGAACCCCGGGGCAGACACTCAATTCTGGTATGTACCGGAACTGCTTGCCATGTAAGGGGGTCAATGAGTTTGCTTCAGAGGATTGTAAACGTGCTAGGGGTAAATCCAGGGGATACCACTAAAGACTTAAGGTTTACCTTGGATACAGTTAATTGTCTGGGCTGTTGTGCCCTTGGGCCGGTTATGATGGTAGATGAAAAGTATTACAGCAATCCTTCAGCCAAACAGCTTAGAAAAATATTAAAAAATTATAATTAAGGGGACTGGCAATGGATACTAAAGTAAAAACTTTAAAAGACTTAGAAAAAATAAAATCGGATCATATTAAGGATAGCGGATTAGACGGCAAGGACAAAAAGTACAAGGTAACTGTTCATATGGGGACCTGTGGCATTGCTTCAGGAGCTGATAAGATAAAGGAGCAGGCAGAAGAAAATATAAAGAAAAGCAATTTAAAAAACATTATTTTTACCACTTCGGGCTGCATAGGGTTTTGCTCTGGCGAGCCCATGCTAACAGTGGAAGAAGCAGGCGGAGAGGCTTATACCTACTGTAATCTTGACAAGGAGAAGGTGGACTTAATTTTTGAAGAGCACCTTGTTGGAGGAGAAGTAGCAGATAGCCTTGAACCTATTAACGAGAATTCCAACCTACCGGATTTTTACAAGTATCAGAAAAGGATAATTTTAGGCAATAATTCAAAAATTGACCCTAAGAGTATTGGCGACTATATAAAAATAGGCGGCTATGGAGCACTTGCTAGCGTATTGAAGGACAAGAGCCCTGATGAAGTTATCGGGGAAGTCAAAAAATCCGGCCTCAGGGGAAGAGGTGGAGGCGGTTTCCCTACTGGCTTGAAATGGGAATTTACCAGGAAAGCAAAGGGTCAGCCAAAATATGTAATAGTTAATGCTGATGAAGGTGATCCAGGCGCTTATATGGATAGGGGAATACTGGAAGGAAATCCCCACAGTGTGCTGGAAGGCCTTATAATAGGGGCTTATGCCATTGGGGCAAGCCAGGGCTATATATATGTAAGGCAGGAATATCCCCTGGCAGTTGAACATATAAAAGAAGCCATAAGGCAGGCCAGGGAATATGGTTTTTTAGGTGAAGACATACTAGGTTCCGGATTCAGTTTTGATGTAAAGGTACATAGGGGAGCAGGAGCTTTTGTTTCCGGGGAGTCCAGTGCTCTCATATCTGCTATAGAGGGAAAGGTAGGAGAGCCAAAGCTTAAATATATCCATACTTCCGAAAGCGGGCTTTGGGGCAAGCCTACCAATTTGAATAATGTTGAAACCTGGGCCAATATCCCCTTAATAATGGGAAAAGGATGGGAATGGTTTAAAAACATTGGGACTGCTGGCAGCAGCGGAACAAAAATATTTTCCCTAGTGGGAAAAGTTAAAAATACCGGCCTTGTAGAAGTCCCCATGGGCACCACCTTGAAGGATATTATATTTAAAATAGGTGGAGGAATGCAGGACGATAGAAGATTCAAGGGTGTACAGACCGGAGGGCCTTCGGGAGGAGTTATTCCTGAAGAGCTTATTGGCCTACCTGTAGATTTTGACGAGTTAGATAAAGCTGGGTCCATGATGGGAAGTGGAGGAATGATAGTAATGGATGAGAGTTCCTGCATGGTAAATGTTGCCCATTATTTTATAAAATTCTTAACTGATGAATCATGCGGAAAGTGCGTTCCCTGCCGTGAAGGATTGAGGCAGGCTCTGAATATTTATGAAAGGATCATTAGTGGAGAAGGAAAAGAAGAGGACCTAAAGCTGCTTTCAGATCTAGCGGTACTGCTCCGGGAAGGGGCAATGTGTGCACTGGGAAGCACGGCACCTAACATAATTCTTACCACCTTAAAATACTTTAGGGAAGAATATGAATCACACATATATTACAATATGTGTCCAGCATTGGTATGCAAACCGCTTATAAGATATGAAATAGATGAGCGTAGGTGCAGCGGTTGTGGGATTTGCGCTGAATCCTGTCCTGCTGATGCCATAGTAGGGGAGACTAAAAAACCTCACCGTATAGACCAGGATTTATGCACAACCTGCGGCACCTGTATAGAAGTATGCCCTGAGAAGTTTTCTGCTATAAGCAAAAAAACGGGGGCTAAACAGGAAGCAGCAAAAAAAGAAAAAGTAAATAAATAGGGGTGAAAAATGGAAGATAATAATAAAATTAATATGGTTATAAATGACGAGCCGGTTACAGTAGAAAAAGGAAATACCATCCTGGAGGCAGCACGGAACCTGGGAATAGACATACCTACAATTTGCCACCATGAGGCCCTCAAAGAACACGGGTCCTGCAGGTTGTGTATGGTTGAGATTAAGAGGAAGGGTAAATCAAAAATAGTAGCATCATGCGCTTATCCTGCAGAAGAAGGATTGGCAGTTTATACTGACAGCTCAAAAGTGGAAAGTATAAGGAAAAAACTGGTAGAGCTTTATCTTGCTCTTTTCCCTTTTATTCCAGAGGTTAAGGAACTTGCAAAGAAATATAATTTAACTGGCACAAGGTATACAAAACAAAATAACTATTGTATTTTATGCGGCCTATGTGTCAGGTATTGCAGTGAAGTGAAGAAAAATAATGCTATTGGCTTTGTGGGAAGGGGAATTGATAAAATGGTAACATTTGTGCCTGATTCCTCTTATTTTAAACATTGTGAAAATTGCATGGAATGTGTTGATATCTGTCCTACCGGTGTATTTCCTTCAAATTATGGGCTAGAGCGTATACCGCAGCTTAGCGAAGATTAATTTGACGGAACTTAAATATTTGGTGTGGGCTGGATTCAAACAGCCCTTGAAGTAATCTTTGGGGGAGGCATAGGGCCCTATGCCTTTTCCACTCACATACTTTACATAAACAAAGGCTTCAATAAAAAAAGCTCTTAGATTATAATGTCTTTCTAAAATGCTTGGATAGTTTGCCATGAACAAATTAGGAACATAAATGAAAGATATAGCTATAGTATGTGATGTAATGAAAAATGAATTCCGGGATAGGGATAAGAACTTGCCATCAGATAATATGGATTTCATATTTTTAGAGCAGCACCTGCATGATGCTCCGGATAAAATGAGAGTTAGGCTGCAGGAAGAAATAGATAAAATAGATGATAGTTATGGGAGAATAATACTGGGCTATGGTTTGTGCAGCAATGGAGTTGTAGGCCTAAAGTCAGACCAGCATGAAATAGTAATTCCAAAGGTTGATGACTGTATAAGCCTTTTTCTAGGCTCTAAAGAAAAGTATATAGAAGAATTTAAAAAAGATCCTGCTACATACTACCTGTGCAGGGGATGGATAGAATATGGAAGTGACCCTTATAGGGGGTACCTGGTCAATACTGGGCAGGAAGATAAGATTCCGGAAGGGTGGATAAGGAATAAGGAAAGGTATGGGAGAAAAATAAAGGATGAAGAAACTTCCAAATTCCTTATATCCCAAATGATGAGAAACTACAACCGGATTGTGCTGATAGATAACGGAGACCTGGAAGAAGTCCACGAGAAATATGCTAAAGATATGGTTAATTTTTTAAAGGAAATCCTGGGAAAGGAAATTAGCTTTGTAAAGATTAAGGGTTCCTCTGTATTGTTAAAAAAACTGTCCAATAAGGCTTGGGAAGACAGCAACTTTATTGTAATCAGTAAAGGCAAAAAGGTATCCAGGGAGGATTTTACCTAATAATTGAAAGGTAAAACCATAAGTACATTAGACTAGCTCAGTCAAATTAAAACTATCACTTGACTAACGGAAAAATACAATATATTATAATAGTAACAATTATTACTATCATTTAGAAGGATTGTTACAAATGGCAAGGGAAATAAAATATTGGGAAACTAAATTAAAAGAGCAGGGCTATAAATTCAGTACTCCCAGGAAGTTTATACTTAAGCTGTTGAGCGAAGAGAATAGGCTCCTTAGCGCCGATGACATTTACATGAAATTAAAAGAGATGGACTCTAGCATAGGCATTGCCACTGTATACAGAACACTAGATCTTCTTCACAGACTATCGCTTATATGCAAAATTAATGTGGGAACTGATAAGTCTTTATATATGTTATCCAAGAAATGCAAAGAGGAAGTATCTAATTATCTTATCTGTGAAAATTGCGGGAAAATTGTATTGAACAATAAATGTCTAAAAAGTGCTATAAAGATACGGCTTAAGGATGATGCAGAAAAAAATATCTATGATAACTGCAAGCTGAAGATAAATAATTTCCAGGTATTTTTTTCTGGCCTCTGTGACAAATGTTCTGAATAATTCTTGCATTTTAGCTCCAGACCTCTTATATTATATCTGTTACTTCAAGTCACATATTAAAGGAGCTTATATGAAGAAAGTGTTAACAATTATTTTGCTGTTTTCCATGGTAATTTTTATTTTTACAGGATGCAGGTGTGCGGCTGAGAAAATAACTGAAAAGGCTATAGAAAGGGCAGCTGCGGCAGAAGGCCAGGACGTGGATATTGATACAGATGAAGACAAGGTCAGCATAACCGGGGAAGATGGTGAGACAGTTGAGATAGATTCGGATTCAGGAGAAACCACTATTAAAACTGAAGAAGGAGAGGTTACTTATAGCGAAGGCGGTAATGAACTGCCAGAAGGTTTCCCGAACGTGGTGCCTGTATATCCGGATTTAAATATTGTCTCTTCGTCCAGTTTCAAAGAAGAGGGCAGCCAGGCCTATACGGTTATGGGATCTTATACAGGAAACGGTGAAGATGTTTTTAATTGGTACAAAGACCAGCTAGCGAGCTGGGATATTGAAAGTGAACAGTCAACTGATTTGGGCGAAGAAGGCTTATTTTATACTATTAATGCTAGTAGCGGAAATTATACCTTAAATGTGACTGTTACTGAATCAGAAGGTGAAAATGCGGTGCTTCTTAATGTAGAGCAAAAATAGCCCCAAAAATTATTAAGCAAAAGGCAGCTTCAATGCTGCCTTTTTCTTTTTTGCTTTTTGGATTTCCTTATAATATAATCTTTACAAATTGCAACGATGCACTTTATTGTGGAGCTTAACTTTTATTAGTAATAATGGAAAACCAGAAAAAATATCAAGTCAAATTTCTTCCAACCAATAAAACAGCCACTTTTAAATACGGGTATAATTTAAGGCAAGCAATTCTTGATTCAGGCATAGAGATAGAATCTTCGTGTGGGGGCGTTGGCACTTGTGGCAAGTGCAGGGTCCAGATAAAGGAAGGAAAGCCAGAAACAAAAAAAAGCAAATTTATTTCGGAAACAGAAGAAAAAGAAGGCTTTGTTCTATCCTGCCTTACTAAAATTACGGATGACCTGGTGGTATTTATACCTGAACAGAAAAAGGCCAGGGCAATAATAGATAAGGGCAAACTAGCTGAATCTTCAGGAGTCTATGCAGCGGTAAGCAAGGATGAGTTTGAGGAAGCTGAAATTGATCCCTGGATTAAGAAGGCAGAACTTGAAGTGGAAGAGCCATCCCTAAGCTATGGGACTAGCGACCTTTACAGGTTTAAAAAAGCGGTAAAAGAAAAATTTGAAATAAAGGACTGCATTATCCCTATTGACGTTATAAGGGAGCTGCCAGACAAACTGAGAAAAGAAAATTGGAAAGTTACAGTTACCATAGACCTTAACCGGAAACTGGTTATGAACGTGGAGGCGGGCAAAAGCAGCGAAGAATTGTATGGGGTGGCATTAGACATTGGAACTACAACCATTGTGATGTATCTGGTTGACTTAGAGGATGGAAAAATTGTTGGAAGCAACTCTGAATACAATCCCCAGATCAGGTTCGGTGAGGACATTATAAATAGGATTGTATATGCCAACAAGGAGGACGGGCTAAAGAAGCTAAATGAAGTGGTAGTCGACTCTATAAATAACCTTGTGTGGAGGCTTTTGCTTAACACCCATGTTGAGCCTGATAATATAGTTTCTATTGTGGTTTCTGGAAATTCTACCATGATGCACCTGTTTTACCGGGTGCCTCCTAAATATATAAGGGAAGAGCCTTATGTGACAGTGGCTAATAGGTTTTCTGACTGCCGGGCCAGGGAACTGGGGATAAAGCATGTCGGAAATGCTTTTGTGTTTGCCGTACAGGGGGTAGCAAGCTACCTTGGCGGGGATATCACTTCAGGAGTTCTTGCTACGGGAATGGGCAAAAAAAAGGACCTAGCCCTTTTTATAGATTTAGGCACAAATGGCGAGCTGGTAGTGGGAAACTCAGAGTGGATGATGGGTTGTTCATGCTCTGCTGGCCCTGCATTTGAAGGCGGGGGAGTAAAATGCGGAACCCGGGCAGTCGAAGGGGCTATCCAGAAAGTATGGATAGACCAGGAAACCTACAAAGCAGAGGTAGGGGTGATTGGCGGAGGAAAGCCCAGGGGAATATGCGGTTCCGGCCTTATCGATGTTATAGGGGAGATGTACCTGAAAGGGGTTATAGACAGAAAAGGGAAATTTAATAAAAATATCGGTAACGAGTATCTAAAATGTGTTGAAAAGGATTGCCTGTATATCCTGGTTGACAGCAAGGACAGTGCAGACGGGAAAGAAATATATATAAGTGAAGTTGATATAGATAATTTGATGAGGGCTAAAGCGGCGGTTTATGCAGGGATAAAGACATTGCTGGAGGAAGTGGACTTAAGCGTTTATGACCTGGACAAAGTTTATTTAGCCGGGGGCTTGGGCAAGAAATTAAATATAGGGAATGCAGTGGTTATAGGAATGCTACCGGATATAAATGTAAATAAATATTACTTTTTGGGAAATACTTCTATTACTGGGGCATATCTGGGCTTGCTGTCATCTAAAAAATATACCGAAACTATTGAAATTGCTGATGCCCTTACCTATGTGGAATTAAGCGTTAACATGAAATTCATGGACAGGTATGTGGCAGGGCTTTTCTTCCCTTATACTGACCTTACAGATTTTCCAACGGTTGAAGAACTTATTTTTTCATTAGATAATAAAAACAGGAGTAGAAAAGAAAAATAATTATGGGTAAAAGCATAGCAGTAGCCGGAAAAGGCGGCACAGGAAAAACTACTATAAGCGGACTTCTTATAAGGAATTTGGCTGATAATAATAAAGTTCCCATACTTGCCTTAGATGCAGATCCCAATTCAAATCTCAATGAGGTACTGGGGGTAGAGGTTAAGTCTACTGTAGGGATGCTGCGGGAAGAGTTTAAAAAAAATGCCCCTAGGATGGCAAAGGGAATTTACAAAGATCAGCTGGTGGAGATGAACATACAGGAAGCTTTAGTGGAGAATAAGAAATATGACCTTCTGGTAATGGGCAGGGGTGAAGGCCCGGGATGCTATTGTTATGCGAATTCACTGTTTAGGAAATATATAGAGATGCTGCAGGATAATTATAATTTCATTGTTATGGATAATGAAGCGGGAATGGAGCATTTAAGCAGGAGAACTACCCAGGATATTGATTACCTGTTGATTGTTTCTGATCCTTCCCCCAGGGGGATTATGACGGCAGCAAGAATAAGGGACCTGGCTATGGACCTGGAACTGAAGGTAAAAGATATTTTTTTAATAGTAAACAGGGTAAAAGATAAGTTGGATAAGAGATTAGAGGGGCAAATTGAGGACAATAATCTTAAGTTGCTCTCAGTGCTAAACTATGATGATGATATTTTTGAAATGGACATATCCTCAGGCTCTGTTTTTAGCCTGCCTGCTTCAAGCAGTTCTTTAGGCAAGTCTGAAGATATTTTAAAACAGTTGGATATTATATAGTTTAATTAATCAAAATGACTGAACTTTTTTATAAAAGATGATAAAATGATTTAATTTGTAAGATAACTTACAACGCATTGTGTATTATGTAACTATTTAGTAACAATATAAAAGGGGGAGAAAATTGAGTTTTAAATTCCCAAAAAATGAATATGCAGGCAAGATCGCATCTGTAAATTTAAAGTCCGGAACAGTGGTAGGTGGTGATGAAGCCTTACCTTTTTACAGTTTTGAGGGTAATATTCCAAACAAGCCTATAATTGCGATGGAAGTTTATGACAGCAAACCGGAGGGCTGGCCTGAAAGCGTGGATAAGTATTTTAATGATGTTTACGATGATCCGGTAAAATGGGCAAAAAAATGTATAGATGAGTATGGGGCAGAGAGTATCTGCTTGCAGCTTAAAAGTGTTAATCCGGATTCTGGGGATATGAAACCCCAGGAAGCTGCTGAAATTGTAAAAAAGGTAAGTGATGCTATAGAAAAGCCCTTGATTGTATATGGGGATGGTCCCATGGAAAAAATTGAAGATGTAATGAAAAAAGTATCAGAGGTAAACCAGGATTCCGATATCCTTATAGGATGGGTGGAAGAAGATTACTATAAGACAGTGGCAGCAGCTTGTATGGGCTATAATAATAATGTCATATCTGTAAATTCAATGGATGTAAACATTGCCAAGCAGCTTAATATCCTGTTAACCCAGCTGGGGCTTCCAGCAGAAAGAATTGTGATGGACCCATCAACTGCCAGCATAGGATATGGTATTGAATATTGTTATTCCAGCATGGAAAGGCTCAAAATTGCTGCATTGCTCCAGGACGATAAAATGACCCAAATGCCATTGATAGTTAATTTAGCCCCCCAGGTTTGGAAGGTAAAGGAAGTAAAAGAAAGTGAAGAGGATTATCCTGAGTGGGGTGATCTGGAACAAAGAGGCATAAACTGGGAATCTATTTCTGCAATGGCGACTCTTGTATCGGGTGCAAATATTGTGGTTATGAGGCACCCTAAGGCTGTGAGCATGGTAAAAGAAGTTATAAATAATTTAATACAATAATTTTAAGTATAGAAGGATGGTGCAAGGCACGATGAAATCCAAAGATAAAGATAAAAAACAAAGAAGTGAAGATAAGGCGGTAAATGAGATTCTGGAAAACTTGGAAGAAGGAGTGGAAACTGTTTTTGACCGCTCTGATTCCATGAAATGCTGCCCTATTGGTTCGGGCGTTTCCGGAATTTGCTGCAAGAATTGCTCAATGGGACCTTGCAGGGTCAGGGAAGGAAAAACTGGCTTATGCGGGGCGACCATGGGAACAATAGCAGCCAGGAATCTGGCAAGGCATATTGCGGCAGGAGCAGCTGCCCACTCTGACCATGGTAGAGACCTCGCTGTGCTGTTAAAAGATGTGGCTGAAGGTAATGCAGAGGGGCTTAGGATAAAAGATGAGATGAAGCTTTTAAGGTTTGCTAAAAACCTTGGAATAGAAACAAAGGACAAAGAAGTAAACGAAATAGCCATAGAGGCTGCCGAAAAGTCACTTTCGCTATTTGGCCAGCAGGAAGGCGAGATAGACTTAATAAAGATTGCTCCCAAGAAAAGGCAGGAGAAGTGGAAAAAATATAATATTGTTCCCAGGGGTGTGGACAGGGAGGTTGTTGAAACCCTCCACCGTACTCACATGGGTGTGGATCAGGATGCAGAACATATTTTAGACCATGCTCTGCGCAATGCATTATCTGATGGCTGGGGCGGTTCAATGATTGCCACGGAGATAACAGATATACTTTTTACTACACCAAAAGCATTACCGGCAAAAACTAATTTAGGCATGCTGTCTGAAGATGAAGTAAATATAGTTGTGCATGGCCATGAACCCACCTTGTCTGAAGTTATTGCAGAGATGGCCAATAATGAAGAGATGGTTAAATATGCAAAAGAAAAAGGGGCTAAAGGAATTAATGTTGTGGGTATATGCTGTACAGCCAATGAAGTGCTCATGAGGCAGGGCATTGCCCCTATCGGAAATTTCTTGTCACAGGAGCTGGCCATCATGACTTCGGCAGTAGAGGCTATGGTGGTTGACATACAATGCATAATGCAGTCTATAAGCAAGGTGGCAGAGAAATACCACACAAAATTAATTACCTCATCTGCAAAGTGCAAGATACCCGGGGCAACCCATATGGAATTTGATGAAAAGAAAGCCCCGACTATTGCCAAGGAAATCATAAAGAATGCAATCGATAACTTTAAAAATAGAAAAGAACCAAAAATTCCCCAGGTTACATCAGACCTTGTTGCAGGGTTTTCCCATGAGTATATTAGATATATGCTGGGAGGCAGGTTTAGGGAATCATTCAGGCCTTTAAATGATGGAATAATAGATGGAAGGATACAGGGCGTGGTAGCTGTTGTGGGCTGCAATAATGCAAGGCATCCCCAGGATAAGTACCATAACTTTTTGACCAGGGAACTTATAAAGCGGGATTATTTGGTAGTTCAGACAGGCTGCGGCGCATTGGCTTCTGCAAAGTGTGGCCTGATGATGCCTGAAGCAATGGAAGAAGTTGGTGACGGCTTGAGGTCAATTTGTGAAGCAGTAGGTATACCTCCGGTACTGCATCTCGGCTCTTGTGTGGATAATTCAAGAATACTTACTATAGTTTCTGAAGTGGTAGAAGAAGGGGGACTGGGCGAAGACATAAGCGACTTGCCGGTGGCAGGAATTGCCCCTGAATGGATGAGCGAGAAAGCATTATCCATTGGCTCCTATTTTGCAGCCAGCGGAGTTTATGTGGCTTTTAGCGGAGAGCCCATACCTGTTACTTCCAGCCAGGAAGTGGTTGATATAATGACCAAGGGCTGGGACCAGAAATTCGGAGGAATGCTGGAGTACGTGCCTGATATTGAAGAGTTATTAAATAAAGTAATAAATCATATCCAAGCTAAAAGAAAAGCGCTAAAAATTGATGTTAAGAAAGAAAGAGTGCTTTTCGACATGGAAGCAAGGAGGGAATTAGGAAATGTCTAAAGTTATAGCAACCAGTGCCATTAAAGGCGCGCATAAAATTGTCAACAAGGCAGAAGAAAGGTTAAAGGAGGTTATAGAGGAAAAAGGTGAAGACCAGAAATTGGAATTCCCCGATACTGGCTATTTTTTACCAATAATTTACAGCATGGCTGGAATTAAAGTAGAAAAACTTGGCGATTGCCATGAAGTAATTACAGAAGCAAAAAATTTGCTTCCCCAGGTTCCAGGCGACAGGATCTGGATTCCTTATCTGGGGGGCACCCTGGATGCAGGGATTGCCACACTGTGGGCTGAAGAAATTATTGAGGCTATAAAATATTTAGATGACCCTCCTCCTGAGGAAGGTATCTGGCTAGGAGCGGCTGAAGATAAAATAATAAGGGAACGTGGTATTGAATTTGTAGATGGAACCGCCCCTGGTTTTGCGGCTTGTGTTGGCGCTGCCTCTAGCAATGAGATGGCAGTCCAGATAGCAAGAGAGCTCCAGGAGAAAAATATTTATGTTTTTATAAGCGGGTCAACTAATGGCGTATCCATGGCAGAACAGCTAGCAGAAGAGGGAGTGGACCTTGGATGGGAAACCAGGTTGGTGCCTTTTGGAAAAGATATAACTGCAACCATTTATTCCCTTGGTTTTGCAGCCAGGGCGGCGATGAGCTTTGGAGGCGTGCAGCCAGGCGATTACAGGAGGATGCTGCTTTACAATAAGACCAGGGTATTTGCTTTTGTACTGGCATTGGGTGAAGTTGATGATGAAAAATATGCAAATGCGGCTGGCGCTATAAATTTTGGCTTCCCCACAATTGCTAATACCTCCATACCGGAAATACTGCCCAGGGGAGTTTGTACTTATGAACATGTAGTCTCAAATATAGATGAAGAGGAAATGGTAACCAAGGCAATTGAAGTCAGAGGGCTTAAGGTTACTGTTGAAAAGGTTGATGTCCCTGTTCCATTTGGTCCTGCATTTGAAGGTGAGAGGGTAAGAAAAGAAAATACATATGTGGAATTTGGTGGAAATAAAAGTGATGCTGTTGAATTGCTGGTTATGGCAGATTCATCCAAAGTGGAAGATGGAAAAATCGAAGTCATAGGGCCTGAAGTAGATGATGCAAAAGAAGGAGAAGCCCTTCCACTTGGTATACTGGTAGAAGTATCCGGAAGGAAGATGCAGGAAGATTTTGAGCCGGTTATGGAAAGGCAGATCCATTACTTTCTAAATTACCCCTCAGGGGTATTCCATATGGGCCAGAGGGATATATCCTGGGTCAGGTTCTCAAAAGATGCAGTAAATAACGGTTTTAAAATAAGGCATATCGGAACAGTGGTCCATGCTAAAATGCATTCAGATTTTGGAAAGATATTGGATAAGGTACAGGTAAAAATTTATACCAATCCTGAAGATGTTTTAGCCTTACAGAAAAAAGCAAGAAAGATATTTAAGACTAGGGATGAGCGTATGGGAGCCCTAACCGATGAGGCTGTAGATACTTTTTACTCATGCACCTTATGCCAGTCATTTGCTCCCAATCACGTGTGTGTTGTGTCTCCTGAAAGGCCAGGGCTTTGCGGCGCTTATAACTGGCTTGATTGCAGGGCTGCCTATGAAATTAATCCTGCAGGCCCCAATCAGCCGGTTAAAAAAGGCGAGACTATTGAAGAAGAACTTGGTATATGGAAAGGGGTAAATGAGTTTGTATACAAGGCTTCAAACCAGAGTCTGGAATCATTTTCTGCATATTCTATGATGAAGGACCCAATGACTTCATGCGGGTGCTTTGAAGTTATAGCTACCATCCTTCCTTCAACTAATGGAATTATGGCCGTAAACAGGGAACACGGGGGAATGACCCCTTGTGGAATGAAGTTTTCAACGATAGCCGGAATGGTTGGTGGCGGAATACAGACCCCGGGCTTTATAGGTATTAGCAAGTTCTTTATAGGGTCAAAGAAATTCATAAGGGCTGATGGAGGATTAAAAAGGCTGGTATGGATGCCCAAGGAATTAAAAGAAGAGATAAGGGATTTACTTGAAGAGAGGGCCAAAGAAATAGGCATGGAAGATTTAGTAGATAAAATTGCTACAGAAGAGGAAGCCCAGAGTGAGGAAGAAGTGCTGGAGTGGGCCCAGAAAGTAAACCACCCTGCTTTGGAAATGGAACCAATGATGTAATAAAATTTGCAAATACGAAATAAGGAGTGAGCAATGGCTTTAAGCGGTTTAGAAATATTTAAAAAACTTCCTAAAACTAATTGTAAGGATTGTGGTTTTCCTACCTGCTTGGCTTTTGCAATGCAGCTTGCTGCAGGCAAAGTTGAGCTGGAAAAATGTCCCCATGTTTCAGAAGAGGCAAAGGAAGAATTAGAAGAAGCATCGCAGCCTCCCATACTTAAGGTTGAGGTTGGCAGCGGCGATGATGCATTTGTGGTGGGTGAAGAGAATGTACTTTTCAGGCATGATAGAACTTTTGTGAACCAGAATGCATTTGCCCTAAATATTGATGATGATCTCCCGGAAGACGAGATAGAAAAACTGGTAAAAAAAGTAAATGAAACAGAATATGAGAGAGTTGGGCAGATATTAAAAATTGACTCTATCTGTATAAGGAACAATTCAAAAGACAGTGGAAAATTTAAGGAAGTAGTTAAAAAAATAAATTCTATTACTTCAAAACCTTTAATTCTCATATCTGAGGATGCAGCTGTTTTGGGAGATCTTGCAGAAGAGCTTAAAGAAAAGAAGCCATTACTACATGCAGCTACCAAAGATACGGCAGATGATTTTATAAAGATTGCCAATGATACTGGATGCCCCATTGTAGCCAGGGGGGAAACTTTTGAAGATATAATGGCTATAACTGAGAAGATGAGAGAAGCAGGTGTAAAGAATTTAGTTATAGATATAGGCAAAAGGGACCTAAAAGATGACTTTTTCAACCAGATTGGGCTAAGGACTGCGGCTATAAAGAAAAAGAACAGGTTGTTTGGGTATCCCACAATTGTATTTCCCAATGAAATGGCGGAAGATCCTTTGATGGAAACCCTGACTGCTTCTATTTTTGTAGCAAAATATGGCTCTATTATAGTTATATCCAGTGCTGAGCCGCACAATATTTATCCGTTGCTGGTATACAGGCAAAACATTTACACAGATCCAAGGCAGCCAATGCAGGTTGAGCAGAAGATTTATGAAATTGGAAGCCCGGATGAAAATTCTCCTGTGCTTATAACCACGAATTTCTCCCTCACCTATTTTATAATCTCGGGGGAAATTGAAAACAGTAAAGTGCCCAGCTGGCTCCTGGTAATGGATGTGGAAGGACAGTCAGTGCTGACTGCCTGGGCAGCAGGCAAATTTATACCGGAGCTAATTGCCCAGTTTATAAAGAAGAGCGGCATAGAAGATAAAGTAAAAACCAGGGAGTTAATTATCCCGGGATATGTGGCACAGCTTCAAGGAGAGCTGGAAGATGAGCTGGAAGGAGAATGGAAAGTTATTGTAGGCCCCAGGGAAGCAGGGGAAGTTCCCAAATACCTGAAAGAATATGCTTCCTGACTTCCATATATGATTGTAACAAGTTAGTAATTATCATATAATTTATTTTATTAATATTGTTAAGGAAAGGAGCAAATTTGAAAAGCGACATTGAAATAGCACAAGCGGCAGAGATGAGGAATATAGGAGAAATTGCTGAATTGGTAGACCTGGATGAAAAATATCTGGAGCTATACGGGGATTATAAGGCGAAGGTTGACTTGTCAGTGTTAGATGCCTTAAAGGATAGGCCAAATGGCAAGTATATCGATGTTACGGCAATAACCCCTACCCCCCTGGGGGAAGGGAAGACCGTAACCACCATAGGCCTTAGCATGGCATTGAATAAGATTGGCAAGAAAACAGTAACCTGTATAAGGCAGCCATCGTTGGGGCCTGTCTTTGGTATTAAAGGCGGTGCAGCTGGAGGAGGAAATTCACAGGTGCTTCCCATGGAGGACTTTAACCTGCACCTTACCGGGGATATCCATGCAGTTGGGGTAGCTCATAATCTGCTGGCAGCATTCCTTGATACACACATTATGAAAGGGAATGAACTGGACATTGACCCCTTTAGCATTTCTCTTAACAGGGTAGTTGATGTTAGTGATAGGGCCCTGAGAAATATAATTGTAGGGCTGGGGGGAGAGCTTAATGGGATTCCCAGGGAAACAGGTTATGATATTACTGTGGCTTCTGAGGTTATGGCCATACTAGCCTTGACCACAGGGCTGAAAGATTTAAGGAAAAAGCTTTCCAGGATGACTATAGGTTCTACCAGTGACGGCAAGGCAGTTACAGCTGAAGATCTCAAATGTGCCGGTGCAATGACGGTGTTGCTTAAGGATGCAATAAAGCCGACTTTGCTCCAAACAATTGAACATACTCCTTGTTTTGTTCATGCTGGACCGTTTGCAAATATTGCCCATGGCAATTCTTCAATATTGGCTGACCTTATCGCCACTAAACTCGGTGATTATGTGGTAACAGAGAGCGGCTTTGGGGCAGATATTGGTGCAGAGAAATTCTTTAACATTAAATGCAGATATAGTGGCCTGAAGCCAGATGCTGTAGTTATAGTGGCAACAGTTAGAGCTCTAAAGATGCATGGAGGCGGATTTGAGTTTGTTCCTGGTCAAGGTGTTGACGAGGAAAAGATGAATACCCCCAATGTAGAAGCAGTTCGGAAAGGCTGCGAAAATTTAGAGAAAATGATAGAAAATGTTAAGATGCATGGGATACAAGCAGTAGTGGCAATAAACCACTTTGCTGCTGATAGCCAGGAAGAAATAGATGCCATAAAAGAGAGGGCAATTGCAGCAGGTGCTGAGGATGCTGTTGTCAGCAAGGTATGGCTAAAAGGAGGAGAAGGCGGAAAAGAGCTGGCAGAGGCAGTTGCAAAAGCTGCTGAAAAACCAGGTGAATTTAAATTCCTTTATCCGCTTGACTGGCCAATAAAGAAGAAAATTGAAACCATAGCAACAAAGATCTATGGCGCAGATGGGGTTAACTTTTTGCCCAAAGCTGAGAAAATGATTGATACATATACAAGACAAGGATTTGATAAGCTCCCCATTTGCATGGCAAAAACCCACCTGTCACTTAGCCATGAACCAACATTAAAAGGAAGGCCAACTAATTTTACAGTTCCCATTAGGGATGTCAGGGCATCTGTAGGGGCTGGATTCTTATACCCATTATTGGGTGAGATGAGAACCATGCCTGGATTGCCAAAAGTTCCAGCCGGAACAAAAGTTGATATAGATGATGATGGGAACATAGTTGGATTGTTTTAATATTTTTTTAATAACTTTTATTTTAAGAGGTGATTAAAATAGCACAGATAATAAGCGGAAAAGAAATTTCTAAACAGATAAAAGATGAAGTTAAAGCGGAAATAAGTAAGATGGAAAAAGAAAAAGGAGCAAGGCCAGGGCTTGCAGTAATTTTGGTTGGAGAAAACCCAGCATCGAAAGTATATGTGGCTAGTAAACAAAGAGGTTGTGAACAAGTAGGTATAAAATCAGAATCTATTAAAATGAATGACACAGTCTCCACGGAAGATATACTTAAAGAAATTGATAAATTAAATTCAAGAAATGATATACATGGCATACTTGTGCAGCTTCCATTGCCTGAGCAGGTAGACAAAAATAGAGTGCTTGAAGCTGTTTCTCCCGAGAAAGATGTTGATGGATTCCATCCAATTAATATGGGAAGATTAGTAGCTCAGCAGGAATGCTTAATTCCAGCCACTCCCTTAGGAGTTATTGAAATGTTGAAGAGATCCAATATCAGTTTAAAGGGTAAAAATGCAACCATGGTTGGCCATAGCGAAATAGTGGGAAAACCATGTAGCCTGCTTTTGTTAAATGAATGGGCTACTGTTACTATATGCCATATAGAAACTAAAGATCTAAAAATGCATACAGAAGACGCTGATATACTAATAGTTGCAGCAGGAGTACCATACCTTATCAAGGAGGACATGGTAAAAGAAGGTGCCGTGGTTATTGATGTTGGTATTAATAGGATTACCAAGGACAAGGCTTCTAAAGAGCTTTTGGAATGGAGAAAAGATGATTTTGATAAAAAACAGGCAACCTTAATTGGTGATGTAGATTATCTCAGGGTTGAACCAAAGGTTAGCCATATTTCTCCTGTTCCGGGAGGCGTAGGCCCAATGACAATAGCTATGCTTCTTAAAAATACTTTAACAGCTGCTAAAAAAGCTGTTGGAATGAAATAAGTTTATGCTAAAATTAATTCCTGGAGAGGTAGAATTTAATGTATTATGCAAGGGTAATTGGAAAAATAGTTGCTACTGCAAAATATGAGGGGCTGGTAGGGAAAAAAATACAAGTCCTGCAGCCTGTAGATCTAGAAACCGGGAAAGATGAAGGAAGCTTTCTGGTAGCACTGGATTCTACTTCTTCAGGAATAGGGGATATCGTGGGTTATGAAGACGGTTCAGAAGCTACATGGGCATTTGAGGGGGAAAATATCCCCACGGATGCTACTATAGTAGCAATAATAGATAACGTAAACATAGAAAAGGTCTGAAATGGTTTTAAGTGAAGTTATTGGAAATGTTGTTTGCACCCAAAAAGACAAGAGCCTTAACGGTAAAAAGCTTTTAATTGTCAAAGCAATTGACCTGGATGGCAAAAGGCTTGACCCTTTTGTAGTTGCTGTTGATTTAGTTGGTGTAGGCATAGGAGAGAAAGTGTTAGTTGTAAATGGTAGTTCAGCCCGGCAGACTGACCTAACCAGGGAAAAGAGCATAGATTCTGTTATTGTAGCAAAAGTTGATAGCGTAAATTTAGGGAAAGAATAGTTTACTTATCTATTTCTTCAATTAGTTTTTTTACTTTTTTTTCTGTTTCTGTTCCCCCCAGTATTTTATCCGAGACCGATTTAATTATGCTTTTAGCCAGCTCTTTTTCTGATACTGCTGGGGAATATATATAAGTTTTAGAACTTTTGTCCTGGCTTAGCAGTCCCTTGTCAGCCAGGGTATTCATTGTTGACATTACTGTAGTATATGGTATAAAGCCCTGTTTTTTTTCTGCTATTTCGCTTCTTAACATTAATTCGTGTACTTCTCTTACAGTAGTCTTTTTCTTTTCCCATACAACTTTCATAATTGTTGCTTCCAGATTGCTTATACTGTTTAGCCCGTTTATTCCAATTTCTTCAGATTTCTTTTTTGGATTTTGCTTAGCCAATTTATCTACCACCTTATATTTAAAATTTTTGAAAATACTATTACTTGATTAATTAAATGTATTTCTACCTTATACTATTTTTTTTTACAAAATAAATCAATAATAAAAAAATTATATCCTTGATATTAGCCGGAAATATTTTGCCTAACCTTAGCTGGATATTGCTAATAACAAGAGGGATAAAAAAGTTATTGGCAACCAGAGGTTTCTGAATTTTGTAAAGGCTGGCCAACCATTGCAGCCTCTTTTAAATTATTACCTTAAATTATGTCTAATTATAAATTATAATGTTGTAACAATCATTAAAGGATAAAGGTTGGCGAAAATGGGAAGAATATTTGTGATAAACCCGGGATCTACCTCCACCAAGATAGGTATATTTGAAAACAGTAAAAAAATACTCAAACAGTCTGTAAGCCATGATAAGGACAGGATAGACAGCTGCAGAAAGATTATAGACCAGCTTGACTACAGGATGGGCTCCATTAACAGCTTTATTGGGGAAAATAGTATAGACATGACCCAGATTGATTATTTTGTTGGCAGGGGAGGTTTTCTCAGGCCATTGCAGAGTGGATTGTATAGGATAAATGAAAAGATGGTTGAGGACCTGGCTGGGGAAAAGTACGGAAGGCATGCCTCAAACCTGGGGGCAGTAATAGCCTGCAACCTTGGCAAGAAGTACGGCAAGCCCTCCTTTATATTCGACCCCATATGTGTGGATGAGCTGGATCCGGTAGCCAGGATAAGCGGACACCCGCTTTTTGAGAGGAGAAGCATTTTCCATGCCTTAAACCAGAAAAAAGCTGCCAGGATAATAGCGGAAAGGCTAAATTCAAGCTACCAGGATTTGACTCTGGTAGTAGCCCATCTGGGGGGCGGAATTACAGTGGGGCTCCACAAACATGGAAGGGTAGTAGATGTCAATAATGGTACAGAAGGGGAAGGCCCTTTCACCCCGGAAAGGTCTGGCGGAATGGAGCTGGGGAGTTTCCTAAAATATATATTTGATAATGATCTGGACTTTGAACAAGCCTTCAGGATAGTAATGGGTGAAGGAGGCCTAGCTGCTTATTTTGGCACAGTTGACTTCAAAGAGCTGATGAAAAGGTATAAAGAAGGTGGAGATAAGAAGGTAAGAGTAGTTATAGAAGCTATGGCTTACCAGGTTAGCCAGGAAATAGCTGCCAGAAGCATTCTTGCCTGTGGAGACATTGACGGGATAATATTTACCGGTGGCCTTTCCCATTCAGAGACTTTTGTTGATTTGATTAGGGAAAAAGTAAAACACCTGGCAAAAAACATATTTGTAATTCCAGGTGAAAATGAGCTAGAAGCGCTTGCTGAAGGGGTGGTTTTGCTTTTGGAAGGAAAAATTGAAGCCCTGGAATATTAGATTGACAATAAACAAAATATCACATAAACTAATAACAAATAACAATATTAAACATCATGTTATCTGCAGAAAGAAAATTAGAGATAGCAAAAATTATAAATGAAAATGGAAAGATTAAGACCTCTGAGCTTTCCAAAAGGTTCAATGTTTCAGAAATGACTGTGCTAAGGGATCTTGCATCGCTCGAGGAAGAGGGCGTGCTTAAAAGGGTTTATGGAGGGGCGCTTGCTTTCAATGATTCTTCAAATGAAATTTCTTCGGTTTTCAGGGGGAAAATTAACCGTAAACAAAAGGATAGCATTGCCTCCAAAGCACTTTCCTTAATTACCGATGGTTCCAGCATTTATCTGGACAGTTCTACCACCTCTCTATCTTTGGCCAAATTAGCTGCGTCCAAAATAAACATTACCCTGGTTACAAATGGCTTAGATATTATAAATGCGGCAAAAGGGAATGGGAAAATAAAGATAATATGTCCTGGCGGAGAACTTAATGATGTTAACATGAGTTTTTATGGCCCTTCTGCTGAGAAATTCATGGAAGATGTAAATGTAAATATTGCTTTTATTTCTGCAGCAGGGATATCATTGAAATCAGGAATAACAGAGCAGAATCCACAGAACATTGCTATAAAAAAAATAATGGTTAAAAATTCTGATATTTCGGTGTTGCTGATTGATTCCAGCAAATTTGATAAAATTACTTTAAATAGGGTTTGCTTATTGCAAGATATTGATACTATAATTACTGATAAGGAACCGGCCTCACAATATGTGGAGCTTTTTAGAAATAATGATATTAAATTACTTTACTGCTCATGAGATTAGGAAAAGTTATCGGGAATGTAGTTTCAACTGTTAAACATGAAAAGCTAAAGGGGATAAAACTTTTAGCCATAAAACCGGTAGGCCCTGATGGCTATACCGGGGGCAGGAAAATAATAGTGGCAGACTATCTTAATTCTGCAGTGGGTAGCCTAGTTTACTGGATTGAAAATGGGACCACAATTTGTAAGGTTATGGGAAGGAAGAGCATTCCGCTGAGGGGCTCGGTTGTTGGGCTGGTTGACAAGGTTGATTTAGATTCAAGAAAAAAAGTAATAGACGGTTGATGGAAAATGAAGCTGGTAAAAGTTATTGGAAGTGTGACTTCAACTATTAAGGATGAAAGCCTGAGGGGGTTTAAACTTCTTTTAGTGCAGAGGGTAGAAGTGGACCTTAAGGGCAAGCAGGATTATTATGTGGCAGTGGATACAGTTGGAATGGGTGAAGGTGAAGTTGGCCTTATAGTTACCGGCAGTACTGCAAAAAGAACTGAGCAAACCAGAAAGAAAAATGTGGATGCGACTATAGTCGCAAAAGTTGATAGGATAGATTTGAGGTAATATGGCTAAAAAAGAAATTGATATAATAAGAGACGCAGGCATTGTGGGAGCTGGGGGAGCGGGATTTCCCACCCATGTCAAGCTGGATGCTCAGGTTGACAACTTAATTGTTAATGCGGCAGAGTGTGAGCCCTTGATAAATGTGGACAAGCAGCTATTAGAAAGATATTTCAGTGATGTTTACCGGGGCTTAAAAGTAGCTGCTAGCTTGACTGGAGCTAAAAAGGTTACAATAGCATTAAAGGGTAAATACAAAAAGGCGATACAGTCGGTTAAAGATTTAAAGAAAGAGGGTCTTGACTTTGAAATATTTGAACTGGACAATTTCTATCCGGCAGGAGACGAGCAAGTACTGGTAGATGAAATCGTGGGCAGGATAGTGCCCGAGGGTGGAATACCCTTGATGGTGGGATGTGTGGTAATAAATGTTGAAACCCTTCTAAATATAGCAAAGGCTATGGATGGTACAAGTGTTACCGGCAAATATTTAACTGTAGGTGGAGCGGTAGCAAAGCCTTCTACTTTTATGGTACCGGTGGGTACCCCGGTAAAGCAGCTTTTGGATTATGTTGGGGGGATTACCGAAAATGATTATGCTGTTTTTGACGGAGGGCCCATGATGGGCAAGCTAATTGATGAGGAAAGCTATGCAGTAAAGAAAGTAACCAAGTCAATACTTGTGCTTCCTGAAGGCAATATTGTTACTGTGCAGAGAAAGAGAGACAGCGGCGGGCAGATAAAAAGGGCGCAGTCAATTTGCTTGAGCTGCAGGATGTGCACGGACCTCTGTCCCAGGTACTTGCTGGGACATGACCTTTTCCCTGATGAGATGATGAAAAAGCTGTATAAAGACAATATGGACGAAGAAGATATAAAAAATTTTGATTTTGCTTACCTGTGCTGTGATTGCGGTTTGTGCGAGCTTTACAGTTGTGTGGTTGACCTTTCACCAAGGGCATTGTTTAATTACCTTAAGGATGAATTAGCCAAGCGGGGTATAAAGAATCCACATAACAGAAAAGATGTGCAATCTAATGAATTTAAGGAATTCAGGAAGGTGCCTGTGGACAGGTTGAAAAACAGACTGGAGATTGACAAATATGATGTGGAGACTCCTTTAACTGAGTTTGGGGAAGAAGTAAGCGAGGTTAAACTCTATCTCAGCCAGCATGTAGGAGCGCCTTCAAAACCAGTGGTAAATGCCGGGGATAAGCTAGAAGCTGGCAGTCTGGTGGCTGACATACCGGAAGAAAGCTTGGGAGCAAAAATACATAGTTCTATTTCTGGAAAGGTTAAGGAAATAACTTCTGAATATATTTTGGTGGGTAAATGATGGCAGATTATAGCAATATTTGCGTATTGGAATTTAAAAGCGTATCCAGGGGCATACAGGTGACAGATAGTGCGGTAAAGGCAGCAGAAGCCAACCTGGTAATTGCAACCTCCCTATGCCCGGGAAAATATTTAACAGTTTTGGAAGGAGAGATGGATGCACTGGAGACTGTAGCTCAGACGGCAAGAATTGAAGGAGGCATGCATCTTTACAGTGAAATGGTTATAGGGGGAATAGATTTAAAAGTTATTGATGCCATTAGTGGGAAGGTAGCGGATTTGCCCCTGGGAGCAGTGGGGATAATTGAAAGCATGCAAATGGCACCCATTATAAATGCGGCTGATATTTGTGTAGATAGCGCTGATGTAGAGTTTTTGGATTTCAGGCTGGCCAGGGGATGTGGGGTCAATAGTTTCTTTTTAATTACCGGTACCCTGTCTGCGGTAAAGGAAGCAGCTGGCAAAGCTTCTAGTTTCTTAAGTGAGAGGGGCGCTTTAATTGGGGAGAGGATAATTGCAAATCCTGACAAGGAAGTTGCCAGGTGGCTTAAGTCTTCTTTATGCAGGTGTTAAATGAGGAAAGGGATAATTTATGGCTAATAAAAGTGAGAGTGAATACAGAAAAGATATAATAGAAGTTTGCAAAAGGATTTACCAGAAAGGGTGGGTTGCCGCCAATGACGGAAATGTATCCGTAAAGCTGGGAGATAACCTTGTACTATGTACCCCTACAGGGATGAGCAAGGGTTACCTTACCACTGACCAGCTGGTAAAAGTGGATTTAAATGGGAACAAGATAGAAGGCGAGCTGGAGCCTTCTTCAGAGGTAAAGATGCATATAGATGTCTATAAAAACCGTAGTGACATAAATTCGGTAGTGCATGCTCATCCCCCTACGGCAACAGGGTTTGCGGTAGCCGGGGAGGCATTGGACCAATGTGTTATTCCTGAAGTAATAATTTCCCTTGGCTCAGTACCGCTGGCTAAATTCGGGACTCCTTCAACCCAGGAAATACCTGATAACATAAGGGGATATTTGCCAAAGCATAATGTGTTTTTACTGGAAAACCACGGTGCCCTGTCTATAGGCCCTGATGTTTATAAAGCTTATTACAGGATGGAAAGCCTGGAATTGTTTGCAAAGATATATCTTACCGCAAAGCAGATAGGCCAGGTAAATGTGTTAAGCGAGGAAAATGTTGAAAGAATGGTACAGCTAAGACAGGATTGGGGAATGGATGAGCATTATGCAGGATGCAGGATTAACGGAACGGTTGTAGATCAGGTAAATTATAATGACAAGGGTACAGGTAGTGACAATGACGGTGATGAAATGATTACTATAAGTAAAAAGGAGCTTACTTCCCTTATTTCAAATATTGTTTCCAATATCGTAAATAAAGGTGGTTAACCCTATAAAAAAATAAAATTTCATTTATAATGATAAAATCGTAAACCAATAAAAAAGGAGAGAAAAATGGCAGGAGAAGCAATCGGATTAATTGAAACAAGAGGACTTGTAGGATCAGTTGAAGCGGCAGACTCAATGGTAAAAGCTGCAAATGTTACCCTAATGGGGCAGGAAAGAATCGGCGGAGGTCTGGTAACTGTGTTAGTTAAGGGCGATGTTGGCGCGGTTAAGGCAGCAGTTGATGCTGGCGCAGCCGCAGCTAAAAGAGTAGGGGAGCTGCTTTCAGTACATGTTATCCCTAGGCCGCACCAGGATCTTGATTTGATTTTACCTAGTGAGTAAAAAAATTGTTAATTAAAAGAGAGGTATTTTAAAGTGGATACCGAAAAATTAATCAGAGATGTAGTGGTTAGTGTAATGAAGCGGCTGGAAAATGAAGAAGTACCTCAAACCAGGGCTAAATCTAGCCAGATTTCAAATCAGGAAGACAAGGTGAAGGTTTCAGGCCGAAAGGTGGTTTGCGGAGTATCTGTAAGGCATGTCCACTTGTGCAGGGAGCATTTGGAGATACTTTTTGGCAAAGGCTATGAGCTGAGCGAGCTAAGGGAACTTTACAATCCCGGATTTGCAGCTAAAGAGACAGTAACGATAGTAGGTCCTAAATTAAATGCTATCCAGAATATCAGGGTATTGGGACCCCTGAGAAGCAAATCACAGGTAGAATTGGCCAAAACTGATTGTGTTATCTTAGGAATTGATGCTCCAGTAAGGCCTTCCGGCAGTGTGGAAGGCAGTGCTTCGGCGGTAGTAGTTGGGCCTAAAGGTGTGGTTTACCTCAAAGAAGGAGTAATACGGGCAAACCGCCATATGCACATGTGTCCCGATGATGCGCAATATTTTGGCTTAAGCGATAATGATAAAGCGGATGTGAGGATCCCAGGCCCAAAGGGCCTTACCTTTAATAATGTCCAGGTTAGGGTATCAGCGGATTTTAAAACAGAGATGCATGTAGATACAGATGATGCCAATGCTGCAGATATTGTAAACGGCACCTTGGTGGACATAGTGGATGCCTCATGCATTGCACCGCTTGAAGCGCAGATGGCCGAGAAAAATGGTACCCCGCCAAGCATACCTGACGGAAGTTTTGCCGGGGAGATAACAGATACAAATGTTGCCCAAAGTATTAGAAGCAGCATGGCAGGAAAACAGGACGGCCAGCAGCCTTCCGCAAAAAAGATAGTTATTACAGTGGAAAATCTGGATGAATACAAGGATAGCGGGATAAAGCTATCGGATAATGTAATCCTTTCTCCGCTGGCTAGGGATGAAGCTAAGGAAAGAGGTATTAAGATTTATTGATAAAAAGTTTTAAAAAACAGGGGGTAAGATGTGGCTATAGATGAAAAAACGGTTGAAAAAATAGTAAGGAGTGTAGTGGATAACCTGGCTGGCAGCCAAAATGCTAGCAGCTTAAAGGCTTCGTCTATTGCTACTTCTAAAGATGGCTTATTTGACAATATAGAAGATGCAATTAAGGCAGCTAAAACAGCCCAGCAGAAGCTTTCTGCCATGGGAAAAGATATAAGGTATAAGATTGTTGACTCCATAAAGGAAGCCTGCAGGGAGCATGTTGAAAGGCTGGCCAGGATTACAGTAGATGAAACTGAGATGGGAAATTATGAAGACAAGGTTTTAAAGGTTCAAGTTTCCATTGACTATTCAGTGGGTCCTGAAGACCTGGAAATAGAAACATACAGCAGTGACAGCGGGACCCAGACTTTTGAAATGGCGCCCTGGGGGGTAATTGGGGCAATAACACCTATGACCAATCCGACGCCTATGATTATAAATAATTCAATAGTTATGATATCAGCAGGAAATTCTATTGTTTTTCTTCCCCATCCAAAGGCTAATAAGTGCACCCTGGAAGCCTTCAAGATTGTGCACCAGGCTATAGTGGATGCGGGAGGACCACCCAATCTTATAACCGCTACCAGGGAAGCGAAAATAAAGAATGTTTCTAATATTTTTAAAAGCCCGGATGTGGACATGATATGCGCAACTGGGGGCCCTGCAATTGTGGAGCTTTCCATGAAAAGCGGGAAAAAGGCGATTGGTGCAGGACCTGGCAATCCACCGGTGATCGTAGATGATACTGCTGATATTGCCAAAGCAGCAGAAGAGATAGCATTTGGAGCTGCATTTGACAATAATGTACTGTGCAATGATGAAAAAATAATAATCCTTATGCGCAGCATTGCCGATAAGTTTTTGTCTGAAATTGCCAGGCACAATACAGTAGTCCTCAATGCTGACCAGGCTTCTAAGGTTACAGATTTAGTGGTAAAGGATAATGAGATAGTCAAAGAGCTGATGGGAAAAGACTGCACGGTTCTCCTTAAGAGGGCAGGAGCAGATGTTGGGGGGCAGCCTAAGCTGGCAGTGTTTGTGGCAGACTCTGAATCGCATCCGCTGGTTCAGCATGAACAGCTTCTGCCGGTGGTTCCTATACTGCTGGTGGACACTTTTGAGGAAGCAGTGGAAATTGCGGTAAGAGTTGAGCATGGCTTTAAGCATACTGCAATGATACATTCAAACAACTTGGAGAGGATAACTAATTTCGGGCAGAGAATTGGTACCACGAATTATATAGTAAACGGCCATTCCCAGAGGAGTGCCGGTAAAGTTTCTGAAGGCGGAACAGCCTGGACTTTGGCTGGAGCTACAGGAGAAGGACATGCTTCACCAAGAACGTTTACCAGGCAGAGGAAGATCACTTTTTACGGTTCCATGAATTTTGTGAAATAAAAACCTGATTTCGAAAGGAGTTCTAACCGATGAATGGCGACGCCATAGGATTAATAGAGACCAGAGGTTTGGTAGGCTCAACTGAGGCGGCAGACACCATGGTAAAGTCTGCCAATGTTAAGCTAATTGGCAAGGCTTATGTGGGCAGCGGATATGCAGCAGTTATGGTTTCCGGTGATGTTGGAGCTGTAAAAGCTGCAGTTGATTCAGGCTCTGCGGCAGCCAAGAGAGTAGGGGAAATTATAAGTGTGCATATAATACCCAGGCCTCATCCGGATATAGAAAAAATTATTAGCGGCAAGGCTGTAAGGTCAGGAAGGGGAACTTTCCCCAAGTCCAGAACCCCCAAGCATAGAGGTGGTTCTAAAGGCAGCAAGAAGGGCGGAGGCTCTAAGGGCAAAAAAAAGAAATAAGGCGGAATTAGCTTATGGAAAAATCTATAGGAATAGTAGAATTCCGTAGCATTGCAATCGGAATAAGCGCTATAGACAAAATAGTTAAGGCATCAGATGTCAGGATAGTTGATGCCAAAACCATGTGCCCTGGAAAATACTATATTATTTTTTCGGGCAGCGTTAGTGCTGTTTCTAATTCCATGAATATTATTAGAGAAGAAGAAGAGACGTTTATCATAGATTCAGTTAATATATCCAATGTTTATCCTGAGATATATCCAGCTATGTTTCAGACAGCCAAGATAGGAGAATGGAAAGCAATAGGGGTAATAGAAACCATAACCTCGCCATCTATATTTGCAGCAGCAGATGCTGCAGTTAAGGCAACTTCTATAGATTTAGTGGAGATAAGGGTGGCCAGGGCCCTTGGCGGAAAAAACATGGTAATAATTAACGGGGATGTATCTTCTGTAAATGAAGCCATAAGGGCAGGTATAAGTTATCCGCAAAAAAAGGATTTTTTAGTAGACTACAGGGTAATAGCATCACCACATAAAGATTTATACAGGGCAATAATGTAGTTATGAAAGTTAATTTAGATTATGGAAGCAAAAAACTGGGAATTGATATTCCCGATAAAAATTTACTTTATATACTGGAAACTAAACCAGTAGAGCCTATTGCCAATCCCAAGCAAAAAATCATTGACTCCCTTTACCATCCAATAAATTCACCACCTTTAGGGGACCTGGTGGGAAACAGCCAGGATATCTGCATAGTTATTTCAGATATAACCCGGGCAGCACCTACAAAACTTATTTTGCAGGCTTTGCTTTCTGAGCTGGCTACTTTTGGAATAGGCAGGGATAAGATTACCATACTTATAGCAACCGGGCTGCACAGGCCTAATGTTGGAGAAGAGCTGGAGCAGCTGGTTGGAAAAGAAATCAAGGAAAATTACAGGATTGTCAACCATAATGCAAGGGATAGGAGTTCCTGCAAAAATATTGGTAAAACCAAGAGGGGCACTCCGGTAATTTTAGACAGAGTATACCTGGATGCAGATTTCAGGATACTTACCGGGCTGATTGAGCCCCATTTTATGGCCGGATTTTCCGGCGGGAGAAAAGCCATATGCCCGGGCATAAGTTATATGGATATGTTCAAGCATTTCCATGGCCCGCCCATACTGGAATCCCCTAATGCTACAACCGGGGTGCTGGAAGGAAATCCCTTCCATGAAGAAGCAACAGAGATTGCAAAGATGGCGGGTGTAGATTTTATAGTAAATGCAACCATAAACAAGGAAAAACAAACTACTGGCATCTTTAGCGGGGACTTGGAAGAAG
The DNA here is from genome assembly GCA_051744245.1 of Actinomycetota bacterium. Taxonomy (GTDB): domain Bacteria; phylum Actinomycetota; class Humimicrobiia; order Humimicrobiales; family Humimicrobiaceae; genus M55B165. The sequence continues at coordinate 51,661 of JBNJCV010000001.1, forward strand.
CTCACCGCAAGGGAGCAGAATTCTGCCTTAAATCAAGCCAGTGCAGCATAAGAGAAGAAGCAGACATAGTTATAACTACAGGCGGAGGGCTTCCCTTGGATGCTACCCTTTACCAGGCAGTTAAGGGCATGGTGGGCTGCTTGCCTGCAGTTAAAAAGGGCGGAATGATAGTAGTGGCCTCTGAATGCAAAGAAGAGATTGGAAGCAAGGAATTTACAGACCTTCTAACAGGGGAGGAAGATTTAGATAAGTTCATGGATAGGATTTGCAATACAGATTATTTTGAGATTGACCAGTGGGAGCTTGAGGAGTTGGTTAAGGCAAGGAAAAAAGCTGACATTTATTTTTACAGCGATTGTATCCTAAATTGTTCTTACAGCATTCCCCCCAATACATTAAAAACAATTAATTCCATTCAGGAAACAATTGGTGCAGGCTTAAAAAAATACGGTGAGAATGCTAAGATTACGGTGATTCCGGAAGGGCCTTATGTGATTCCTGTTTTGGAAGAATAAATTATAACTTTTATAAATCAAAATTTAAGTTGGATACGGAGACTTTAAACATGGAAGAGAAACAAGTAAAAAAAATAGAAGAAATAGTAGGAAAAGATTCGGCAATAACTGAAGTAGAAGACCGTATTGCCTATGGCTATGATTCAACCAGGCTTGAATATCTCCCTGACATAATTGTCAAGGTTAAAAACACAGAACAAGTAAGTAATATATTAAAATTTGCCAATGAATACAGTATCCCGGTTACCCCCCGGGGAGCTGCTACCGGGCTTAGCGGCGGCTGCTTGCCGGTTAAAGGAGGGATACTTCTGGTAATGGTGGGCATGAACAAAATCTATGATGTCAACCCCGTGGACTTGCTGGTAGATGTTGAGGCAGGGGTAATAACCGAGGCCGTGGACAAGAAGGTAGCGCCTTTTGGTTTGTTTTATCCACCTGATCCCGGAAGCTTGAGCAGTTCCACTATTGGCGGTAATATAGCTGAGAATGCGGGAGGCTTGAGGGGCTTAAAATATGGTGTTACCAAGGATTATGTAAATGGAATGGAAGTGGTGCTTCCCACGGGGGAAGTAACCCAGCTGGGCACCAGAACTGTCAAAGGAGTTACCGGATACAACCTTAAGGATTTAATAGTGGGCTCTGAAGGAACATTGGGAGTAGTCACCAGGGCTACCCTTAACCTGCTGCCTATTCCCCCCGAAAGGGCAAGTTTGCTTGCATTGTTTTCAAAGCTTACAGATGCTGCCAAAGCAGTAAGGGGTATAGTCTCTGAAGGGGTAATTACTTCTACTCTTGAGATTATAGATAATGTTACCATTAATGCCATTGAGGATTACCTGAAGGTAGGATTGGACAGAGATACAGGAGCAATGCTGCTAATTGAAGTAGATGGCCAGAAAGGGGCCGTGGAGATTGAAGCAGAAATAGTTAAAAAAGTATGCAAAAAAAATAATGCTACTTCCTGTGAACTAGCTACTTCCGGCAGGCAGAGGGACTCTTTATGGGCTGCAAGGAGGGCTGCGCTATCATCACTTGCCAGGGTTAAGCCTTCAACTATACTTGAGGATGCCACCATACCCAGAAGCAAGATAGTGGAGCTGGTAGAAGCGGTAAACAGGGTTGCTGAAAAATACGGGTTGAGGATTGGTACTTTTGGCCACGCGGGAGATGGAAATTTGCACCCCACCATACTTACTGATTTAAGGATAGAAAAGGAGGCTGAAAAGGTTGAAAAAGCAGTGGAGGAAATTTTTGAAGAGACAGTAAAGCTGGGAGGAACTTTATCCGGTGAGCATGGTATTGGGATAACCAAAGCAAAGTATTTAAAGATGGAAGTTCAGCCGGAGGCTTTTGAGCTTATGAAGAGGGTAAAAAAGGCTTTTGATCCTAATAATATACTTAATCCCGGTAAAATGAGTTTTGAATAAAAATTATAATATAGTTAAGGCAGAGCAATGGTTAAAACTAAAAAAACAAATATATCGGCAAAGGCAGATGAACTGTTTAACTGCAGCAGGTGCGGAAATTGCCTGGCGGTTTGCCCGATTTATAAAAATACTTTAGATGAGAGTGCGTCTCCCAGGGGCAAGCTCAGCTTAATTGAGGCTTTAAATAATGGGGTAATTGGGGCTACAGGCAGGCTTTCTGAAAAATTATATACCTGTACCCTTTGCAATTATTGCACTAATGAGTGCCCCAGCGGGATAGCGGTAAAGGAACTGTTTGAGACAATAAGGCTGGACCTGGTTGACAGTCACAGGTATCCGGAAGTATTGGACATGTTAAAGCAGAGAATATCCAGCGGGAAAAATGTTACTTTTGATACCAATGAGGGAAGGCTGGACTGGGTAAAGCAGCTTCCCGGCAAAAGTCCACAGGATTTTTTAAAAGAGAGGGCTGAAGTAATATATTTTGTGGGATGCGTTTCATCTTTTTCACCCAGGACTTTCTCCATACCCAGGGCTATAGTTAAGCTTTTAGAGCATGCGGATGTTAACTTTGGACTTTTAGGGGAAGATGAATGGTGCTGTGGTTTTCCCCTCCTTAGTTCAGGAATGAGGGATGAGGCCACAGAGCTTGCTAGCTATAATATCAAGAAAGTGGAAGAGGCGGGAGCAAAAACCCTTATAACTTCTTGCCCTACCTGTTTCCATACCTGGAAGGATGAATACCCGGAGATAGCGGACAGAAAGCAGCCTTTTAAGGTGATGCACATCTCAGAATATTTACTGGATCTTGTAAAGAAAAATAAGTTAAAGCTAAATCCCCTGGATTTGTCTGTAACCTACCATGACCCTTGTGACTTGGGCAGAAATTCAGGAGTCTATGAAGCCCCTAGAGAGTTAATAAAAAGCATTCCCGGCATCAAGTTTGTAGAGCTGGAATTAAACCGTGAAATGGCAAATTGCTGCGGGGGCGGGGGGAATCTGGAATCAATAAATGCGCCCCTGGCAGCAAGCATAGCAAACAGCAAGGCAGAAGAAATTATCGGCACAGGAGTAGATGCGGTGATATCTGCCTGCCAGCAGTGCGAGCGTACCATTGCTACAGCACTGAAGAAGAAAAAAAAGGAATTAAAGAAGAAAATCAAAGTATGGGACGTGGCAGAACTTTTGTTAAAAAGTGTTGAATCTAAATAAATGGAGGTAAAAAAAATGGAAATAGAAGGCTATAATTTTTTAGAAGGCTTGTATTATGACAAAAACCATTTCTGGGCTAAAGAAGAAGGTGGAAATGTTGTGGTAGGGGCCACTGATTTTTTCCAGAAGCTGGCTGGCGACATTGTTTTTATTGAGCTGCCCATGGAAGGTACAAAGGTGGAGCAGGGTAAAAGCTTTTCTTCACTGGAATCAGGTAAGTGGGTAGGAAAAGTCTTTGCCCCGGTTTCAGGGGAAATAGTGGAGGTAAACGAAGATTTAGAAGATGAGCCAGAACTTATAAATGAGTCCTGCTATGATGAGGGCTGGATAGTAAAAATAAAGCCTTCAGACCTTGATTCCGAGCTGGGAAACCTCATGGAGACAGGGCCGGAGCTGGAGGAATTTATAAAGAAAGAAGAAGCAGAACATGGGCAAAAAGATTAAGATAGAAGTAGAGCCCATTGGAAAAAGGATTTACCTAAGAGAGCCTGCTAATGGATTGGAGGCTTTAACTGACAATGGCATAGGCATAAAATCGGTTTGTGGAGGCAAAGGCACTTGCGGCAAGTGCAGGATAATAATACTGAACCAAAAAGACATACCCTTAAATGCCCAGGAGAAAAAGGTACTGACCGCAGATGAGATAAAGAAGGGGGTAAGGCTTGCCTGCCAGCAAACATTCAGTAGCGATTTAGATATTTATGTACCTTCCTCATCACTTACCCAAGAGCAGAAGCTGCAGGTCATGGGGCAGGAGGAAAAAATAGAAGTTGACCCCGTGCTGGACAAATACCACCTGAAGCTGGAGCAAGCCACATTGGAGGACATGGCTCCTGATTTTGACAGGATGAAGGCAGCTTTAAAGAAAGATCATTCTGCCAGTGCTGAAAATATAGATTTCAGTGCTTTAAAAGAGATGCCCGGGGCAATAAGGCAAAACAGCTGGGAAATTACTGTAACCCTGAGGGAAAGGGAAATAATTGGTGTAGAAGGCGGAGATAAGGCTGGGAAAAAATACGGGTTGGCAATAGATTTAGGCACCACCAAGATTGCATTACTGCTGGTAGACCTTTCAAGCGGCAAGACGGTTGCCAGCAAGGGCATAATGAATCCACAAATTTCTTATGGTGAAGATGTCATGAGCAGGCTTAACTTTGCCATATCAGAAAAAGGCAACACCAAAAAGATCCAGAAGGCGGCTACCGATGATATAAACAGTGCCTTGGAAGAGTTGTGTAAAAAAGAAGGCATAAAGGCAAGGGAAATACTGGAGATGACCGTGGTTGGCAATACTGCTATGCACCACCTGTTTTTAGGATTGCCGGTAAGGCCCCTTAGCTTTTCTCCGTTTGTGGCTCTTAGCGGGCAGCCTTTGAATATAAAGGCAAGGGAGGTTGGGATTAACATATCCCCAGGAGCTTATATTTACCTGCTTCCCCCTATAGCAGGATATGTGGGGTCTGATCATCTTGCCATGCTTTTGGCCACTGGCATCCAGGAGCAGAAAGGAAATGTAATCGGGATTGATATCGGAACTAATACAGAGATTTGCCTTAAAACGGCAAAAAGTTTAACCAGCGTATCTACAGCTTCCGGACCAGCATTTGAGGGAGCTCATATAAAGCATGGGATGCGGGCAGCCCCCGGAGCCATTGAAAGGGTGGTAATAGAGCCGGAAAGCTATAAGCCGGTTATACAAACTATTGGAGATAGGAAACCGGTGGGTATTTGCGGTTCTGGAATACTTGACGCTGTGGCCGAGCTGAGGAAGGCAGAGCTTATAAATACCAGGGGCAAGTTTGACCAGGATTCTAAATTTCTCAGAAAGGACGGCAAGGGCAATTTAGAGTACTTGCTGAAAGACAAGGATGATGGCAGTGAAATTATTTCCATAAATCAGAAGGATATATCAGAGATACAGCTGGCCAAGGGGGCAATGAGGGCAGGTATAGAAATACTGATGGCAAATGCAGGGATAACCTTTGATAAGATAGATAAAATAATTATTGCTGGCGCTTTTGGCTCTTATATAGATCCTAAGAATGTTGTAAATATAGGGATGTTTCCCAATGTTGCAATTAAAAAAATAGTTCAGGTTGGAAACGCAGCAGGGGTAGGAGCCAAGATGGTGCTAATTTCCAGGGAAAAACGGCTGGAGGCTGAAAGGCTAGCCAGAAAAGTAAATTACCTGGAGCTTACCACCCATCCGCAATTTAATGACCATTTTGTAAAAAGCATGCAATTTCCTGAACCTGATAGTATAATTTGATCCTAATGAATTTGAATTTTTACAAGAAGAAAAAAAATATTTTTATATTAACCATGTCAATACTTTTAGCAGTGTTGATTTTGTTTATCATGTCGCCAGCTATAGGCTGCAGGGTTATAGAAATGGGAAATAATTCAACCGGATCCCAACAGCAGGCCGGAGACCTTGCCGGTAAAGATAGTTGGACAGTGGGAACAGATGCTTCTTACCCGCCCTTTGAATTTTTAAACAAGGAAGGAAATATCGAAGGGTTTGATATTGATATTATAAACAAGATTGCCACAGATATGGAAAAGAAAGTAACTATTGAAAATATTGCCTACGATGCTCTATTTATCAACCTGCAGGAAGGGAAAATAGATTTAATAATTTCAGCCATTACCGCCACGGAGGATAAAAAAGACCAGGTTGATTACAGCCAGTCTTATTATGTGCTTGAGTATACCCTTTTGGTTTTAAGCGATACAGAAATAAAGCTAAAAGAAGAACTTGCCAATAAGGAAATAGGGATCCTGGATATTGCCAGCGAGAGCCTGGGTGAGGATATACTTTCAAATTACAGGATACAGCCTTACAAGGATATAAAGGTAATGTCAGAGGATTTAAGGAATAGAAAAATTGACGGGGCCATAGTTTCAATTCCCATAGCAGTAAACCTTTTGGGGGAAGTGGAGAAACCTTATAAAGTAATTGAGGTTTTTAAGTCAAGCAAGGAATTTGTTATAGCGCTGAGGAAAAATTCAGGAGTGCTGGAAGAAATAAACGGGGCTATAGAAGATATGCATGAAAACAACACTTTTGTTGAGATCTATGATAAGTGGTTTTTTCTTGACTGATTTTTTGCTTAGTTTTTTGGTAAATTATTAACCAGTAATGTTATAATATTTACATATTATTATCACTATAGTTATTAGGGGGAAAACATGCTAATAGTTGGCGAAAATATTAGCGTTGCTTCGCAAGCAGTGTCAGATGCTATTAAGAACAGGGATGCAGGTCCGATAGTGGATATGGCCAAAGAGCAAAAAGAAGCAGGAGCACATTATGTGGATGTAAACATAGGTCCTGCAACCAAAAAAGGCGATGAGCTCATGCAGTGGGTGGTAAAAACTATCCAGGCAGAAGTGGACGTCCCTTTAGCTTTGGACACCAAGAATGTTGAGGCTATTGAGGCTGGACTTGAGGTACACGAAGGCCAGGCAATGATTAATTCTGTTACCGGGGATAAGGATAAGCTGGATGCTCTTATGCCTCTTGCTGCAAAATATAATAGCAAGATTGTAGGGATTGCCTTAACCAAGAAGGGTGTTCCCCCCGATGTTGATAGCAGGGTAGAGATTATAATGGATATAGTAAATTCTGCCATGGAGCACGGGTTACCTTTTGAGAACCTGTATTTGGACCCGGTGGCATTGCCGGTAGCAGTATTGCAGGAACAGGTGCACAATTGTGTCGAGGCAGTAAAAGTTTTCAAGCAGTTAGAGGAGCTTATGGGATTACCTGAGTCTCCAAGGACTATAGTGGGGCTTAGCAATGTTTCGCAGTCTTCACCGCCTGAGCTAAAAAGCCTGCTTAACCGGACTTATCTGGTAATACTTCTTAGCAATGGGCTGGATGCGGCAATAATTGATCCCCTGGATGAAGAGATGGTAAAAGCAATTAAAACTTTTGATATCCTTACTAACAGGATTTTATATGCTCATTCTTATCTGGATAGATAAATAAAAAATGTGATTGCAAAATATTATACTTCTATGATATATTGGATTTGGAGGAGAGTTTTTAAGAAGTGGCGTCCAGGCTTTTTAAAAGATACTCTCCTCCTTTTTTTGTGCCTTGTTCTCGTATAATCCTTTATACTATTTAGTATAAAAGTATTAACAAAGATTATAATATATAGATTAATATAATTTGTCAATTAATTTTAATTATTATTGTGATTATTA
>JBNJCV010000002.1:0-58851 GCA_051744245.1 Actinomycetota bacterium
TATCTGTATCCCCAAAATCCTGGTATCTGTGTTTGCTTTAAGGGATAAAACTGCAGGCTTGCTTATAAAACATTTTCCAGAATCTAGGACTTGTTTTTTTGAATCAGCGGTTACAACAGCCTCCCCCTTAAGTACTATGAACATAACATAGGAATCCATCCTGCATTCAGGTATTTTTCCACCTTTGGAAAGCTCTATGATCCGTGTTTTGAATTCTTCTGCCTTAAAGAAGACATTTTTATCCCTTTGGTTATAGGGGAAAGCTTTCATTTTATATAAGTCGAATATTTCCAAAGTTTACTCCTTTCAGGTTAAGAATTTTTGTCTGTTTTAATATTTTTTTCATCAGTAAAATTTATTATTTTTTCTATCAGCAAGCCCATTATTATTATAAATATTAGGGTAAGGGCCAGTCTTGCTGCGGTAAATTTAATTCCTAAAAACTGAATCTCTATTAATTCCTGGGGTAGCTTTATGCATGCCCAGGTAGAAATAAATATTATTATATTAGATATTTTTGCCCCTTTGCTTTGCAAAGCTACTGCCATGGGAAACGCTATATACAGGGGTCCTGTTGGCAGCATTCCCAGCCCGATGGAAAGGAAAATACCTTTCATTCCTGATGTTTTTCCCATGTATTTTACTACCGTCTCCTTGGGCATCCATACTGAAAACAGCCCTATTATTATCAAAACTGCCGGAAGAATCAAAACTAGTTCCATCATGTAATTTTTGGAAACATCAAGGACGGGGCTTGCCTTGGCTGGGAAAATTAAAAGAGCTGCTGCCGCAGCAACTAATATTGCTCCCATTATAATATAGTCCCTCAGCAAGGACTTTTTGCTTTGCTTGAATTTTTTAGTGCTGGAAGGTGTCACAGTATTACCCCCATCAGAAGCGCAATTATTACTGCAAATACGAAACTGAATGCATTTCTAAGTATGGTCATTTTTTTACCCAGCTCTTTTAATTCCAGAGGTAGAGTTACCACCCCAACCATGGTAAGGGTAGTTATAAATGCGGCAACTGCCATTACTGAAGCTCCCCCGTCTAGAAGTGAAGCTGCCAGAGGAAATGATATTAGGGCTGGAATAAATAAGACAGAACCCAGAACTGCTGTAACCATTATTCCTAAAAATCCCGCCTGCTCACCAACAATTTTAGAAATCATCTCCGGAGGCAAAAATCCTAATAAAAAACCAATAAATACAATAATTATAATTATCAAGGGAAGAATCTTAATCAGAGTTTTAACTGCAATCTTTAGTGATTGTTTTGTTTTATCCCTATTTTTCACAATAGAAAAAATTAGCCAGGCGAGGGCTATGGCATTTATGGTTATTGCTGTCAGGTAGCTTTTTACAAAATCAAGCAATTATAAATCCTCTTTACCTATTTTAAGCACATATATGTTTATTACATATATATGGTAATATAATATAAACAAATAATTTGTGCAACCTTTTTTTGTTAGGAATTTTTTATAGTTTTTAAAGCGGGAGAATTTAAAAAATAAAAGGAACCGCAGCTGTAGGCCCCGGTCCCTTTAATTGTATATATGTTTTTTATATCTATTTTGCCAGTTTTAATATCTCCAAAGCATCTTCGGTTTGGATTTCTTTTAAGTCTCCGGTGGGTATCATATTCTTTGCCATTTCTTCGAATTTTTCATCACCAATGTCAACCTCGCTCAACCTTATTGGCAACCCAAGTTCTTTACAAAATGCTTCATATCTTCTTATTCCTTCTAATACAGTCCTCTCCGGTTTATAGAAATCATAGTCCACATTCCACACCCTGGTAGCAAACTGGATAAGCTTATTGCTGCTAAATTTATATACATATTTCATCCAGGCTGGGAAAATCAGGGAAAGACTTGCCCCATGAGCTACATCATAAACTGCCGATAATTCCATTCCAATAAAATGGGAGGCCCAATCTCCGCCTCTACCGGTATCCAGCAAATCGTTATGGGCAAGTGAACCTGCCCACATTATTTCTGCCCGTGCATCGTAATTTTTGGGCTCATTTGCTATTATGCGTCCATTATTTATTGCTGTCTTCATAACAGCTTCGCACATTCTATCTGTTAGCTCTACATGTTTTACCTTGGTAAAATATCTTTCCATTACGTGGGCCATGATATCAATTACCCCACAAGCTGTTTGATATGGTGAAAGGCTGTAAGAAAATTCAGGGTTTAAAATAGCAAACTTAGGTCTGATTAAGGCATTGTTTTCCCATACCAGGTCTCTTTTTAAGGGATATTCACCTTCAGTATTAGTAATTACAGCATACTGGCTGGCTTCACTTCCTGCTGCCGGTATAGTTAGAACAACTCCTATAGGCAAAGCTTTTTGGGGAGTTGCTTTCTTTTCTGCAAATTCCCAAACATCGCCGCTGTGGGGAGTCCCTACTGCAATCCCTTTTGCAGTATCTATTACACTACCTCCGCCAACTGCAAGGACAATATCGATATTTTCCTGTTTGCAGATTTTAACGCCTTCCCTTACTTTATCAAGGGTGGGGTTGGACCTAACTCCACCAAGCTCTGTCACTTGGAGGCCTGCTTCATTTAGGGAAGAGATAACTTTATCGTAAATCCCATATTTTTTTATGCTTCCTCCCCCGTAAAGTAGCAATACTTTATTGCCGTATTTTTTTACTTCATTTCCTACTTTTTTTTCGGAATCTTTGCCGAAAATTATTTTTGTACAGTTTTTAAATTCAAAGTTTTCCATAAGCTCTCCTTTCCTTTTTATTAATATTGCACTAAAAATATAAAATACACAAACAATCCAAAATTATATTTCCTTAATTTATTGAATGTTTCCTGTTATTTTCTTTACATTTATTTCAACTTTTATATACTATATTACTTAATAACTAAAATTACATATATTTAATAAATACTCAAAGGGTTATATTGGCTGGTAAAGCAAAACTGTTGACAGGAAATGAAGCAATAGCCAGGGGCGCATGGGAAGCTGGGGTTCAAGTTGCTACGGCTTATCCTGGAACTCCTTCCACTGAAATACTTGAAAATATTGCAAAATATAAGGAGATATATTCACAGTGGTCTGTAAATGAAAAGGTTGCTTTAGAAGTTGCTTCTGGTGCCAGCATTGAAGGAGGAAGGGTGCTGGTGGCCATGAAGCATGTGGGTTTAAATGTAGCTGCTGATCCCTTTATGACTTTATCCTATACTGGGGTTGGAGGAGGGCTGGTAATAGTTTCTGCTGACGACCCTTATATGCATAGCTCGCAAAATGAGCAGGATAACCGCTATTATGCCAAAATGGCAAGGGTATTAATGCTTGAACCTTCTGACAGCCAGGAGGCAAAAGATTTTACTATTGAAGCATTTGAACTTAGCGAACAATTTGATTGTCCTGTGCTGCTTAGGGTTACTACTAGGATTTCACATTCAAGATCTGTAGTAGGGCTGGGACCAAGGAAAGAATCAAGCAAAAAAGATTATTTAAAAGACTGCAAAAAGTTTGTTATGGTTCCTGCATTCGGGAGGCTAAGGCATCAAGAGGTTTTAAACAGATGGGATAGACTAGTTTCCTTTTCTGAGGACTCCGATCTGGGTAGGATATATGACTCAGGGGAAAATAAGGATGTGGGAATAATAACTTCCAGCATAAGCTTCCAGTATACAAAAGAAGTATTCGGTGATATTGATATATTGAAGCTAGGCTTGTCACACCCGCTTCCGGAAAAGAAAATCAGAAAGTTTCTAAAAAACAGAAAGAAAGCTATTGTAATTGAAGAGCTAGAGCCTTTTATAGAGGAACAGCTAAAGGAAATGGATTTGGGTGTAGTTATTTACGGAAAAGAATATTTTCCCCAATTTGGCGAATTGAATTTAGGTATTCTAAGGAAAGCCCGGACAAAGATTTTTGGAAAAGAAAAGCCTAAAAAAGGAGAAAATAAGTCTAAAAACATACCAAACAGGCCGCCTGTTCTTTGTGCTGGCTGTCCACACCGTCCGGTTTTTTATGTACTTAAAAAACTAAAAGTAAGGGTTATGGGAGATATTGGCTGCTATACTCTTTCTGTGCTGCCGCCACTTAATTCCCTGGATACTTGCCTGTGCATGGGTGCAGGAGTAGGCCAGACCCTGGGAATGGAGAAAGCCAATCCAGACCTTAGAGGTAAACTGGTTTCAGTTATTGGTGATTCTACTTTCTTCCATTCCGGCATCACTCCCCTGGTTGATAATATCTACAACGGGGGGACTAACTTAATGATAATACTTGATAACAGGATAACTGCCATGACCGGGCACCAGGCAAATCCCGGAATGGGGTTGTCCCTGATGGGGAAGAAAGTCCCTGTTATATGGCCGGAAAAAATTGCTGAGTCGGTGGGGGTAAAAAATGTAAAAGTGATAGACCCCTATAATATCCAGGAATTTGAAGAAGCAGTTAAAGAGGAGCTGGCAAGGCAGGATTTTTCAGTTATAGTGGCCAGGCGGAAATGTGTGCTTTTAGAGAAGGAAGAAGGAGATTTTACTGTATATATAGAGGAAGAAGATTGCAAGGCCTGCGGGGTTTGCTTGAAGTTTGGCTGCCCTGCAATAGAATACAGGGAAGGAAAGTACTCTATTAACGGGCTTTTATGCACAGGATGCGGAGTTTGCTTGAATATATGCAAGTTTGGGGCAATAAAGGAAAAATAAGTTAAGGAAAACTTTTTTAAAATGGTTACCGGCAATAATTCTAAAAGTTTTTATGCCAAGTGGAAAAAACAGATAGAAAAAGGCATGACCATGTCCATATTGTTTACTGGAGTTGGGGGACAGGGGATAATAAAGGCCACTACTGTTTTAGCTGAAGCTGCTATGAGTGGCGGCTTAGATGTAAAGGTTTCAGAAGTTCACGGAATGGCCCAAAGGGGAGGAAGCGTGGTCGGAAGCGTTAGGATAGGTAAAAGAGTATATTCTCCCACAATAGATAAAGCTGACATTGTCTTTTCTTTGGAAAAGCTTGAAGCCTTGAGGTATCTCAGCATGTTAAATACCGGAGGATTTCTGTTGATAAATAATTGCGAGATTGTCCCTGTGTCCTTATTTTTTAACCAGGAAGAATATCCCAAGGATATCATTTCCAGGATTTCTAAATTTACAAAAAACTACCTGATAGTAGAAGCCAATAGCATATCAAAAAAGCTTGGGGAACCCAGGGCATCCAATATAGTCCTTTTGGGTAAGCTGTCAAATTTTGTTCCCGTAAAGGAAGAATTTTTTATCCAGTCAATTAAAAAGAATATACCGCCAAAAGCAGTTGATATAAATATTAGAGCCTTCAAGGAAGGCAGAAGAAATAAAAATTAAAATAGGAGGGGTCCTATGCCTGTAAAGCAAATAACTGTTTTTTTAGAAAACCAGACTGGAAGGTTGGCAGAAGTAACCAGGATATTAAAAAAAGAAGATATTAACCTGCAGGGTTTTTCTACTACTGAGGCAAGGGATTACGGCATTTTGCGCCTGGTGGTATCAGATACAGAAAGAGCCCGGGGAGCGCTAAAAGATGCCGGGTTTACTACCCATGTTGCGGATGTAATTTGCGTGAAGGTTGAAGACAAGCCCGGGGAGCTTTACAAGATACTGGAAATACTGGCAAAAGATAATATCAATGTTGATTATATTTATGTTATTGCAGGGACTAGAATCGTGTTAAGTGTTGGCGACTTGGCCAAAACCGAACAGGTCCTGACACGCAGTGGCGTTGAACTTTGCAAACAATAAGTTTAATAAAATAGAAGGGAGGATTGATGTTAGGACTTGGCGGAGGGATATTTCTGGCATACCTGTTATGCATACTCAGCACGGCAGCCTGTGTTATATACGGGGCTATAATGTGGAACAAAAATGAGTAAGTTTATTTTATAATTTTTTTGAAAGGAGGATACGTGAACACGGTCTTATTTAGTTTAATAGTAGTCATATATCTTTTAGTTATTGGCTTTCTTGGTTACCTGGGGTACAGGGGAACTAAGACTGATAGGGACTTCCTGTTGGCAGGAAGCAATATACATCCCTACATTATGGCCATATCATATGGGGCCACTTTTATATCCACTTCTGCAATTGTAGGGTTTGGGGGAGCTGCCGGCGTATTTGGTATGGGTCTCCTTTGGCTTACTTTTCTAAATATTGCTCTGGGTATTGGGATTGCCTTTATATTTTTCGGCAAGAGGACCAGACAGGTAGGGCTTGAGCTTGATGCCCATACTTTTCCTGAATTCTTGGGCAAAAGGTATAATTCAAGGTTCATACAAGTACTTGGTGGAATAGTCATTTTTGTATTTATGCCTATTTATACCGGAGTGGTTTTAATAGGAGCAGCAAGGTTTATTGAGAGTACCTTAAATATTAATTTTATCATATCGCTGTTCATATTTTCCGTAATAATTGCTGTCTATGTAATAGCGGGGGGCTTAAAGGGAGTAATGTATACTGATGCCTTACAGGGAAGTATTATGTTTCTAGGAATGGTTGCCTTGCTGATACTTACCTATGTCAGCCTGGGCGGTTTTGTAGATGCCCATCAATCCCTAACTGATCTTTTTGACAAAGTTCCGGAAGGTCTGGTGGCAGGTGGCCACCAAGGATGGACTAATATGCCAACCCTTGGGTCGCCATTGTGGTGGACATTGGTATCCACCATAATTATGGGGGTAGGTATTGGCGTGCTTGCACAGCCCCAGTTGGTGGTTAGATTCATGACGGTAAGAAGCAGTAAAGAGCTAAACCGTGCTGTACTTATCGGGGGAATATTTATCTTGTTTATGACCGGGGTTGCTTTTGTAGTAGGCGCATTGTCTAATGCTTACTTCTTTAAGGAAACAGGCCAAATTTCTCTTGAAGCTGCTGGCGGTAATTCTGATTCAATAATTCCAACCTATATAAATCTGGCAATGCCACCCTGGTTTGTATATGTTTTCATGCTTACCCTGCTAGCTGCAGCCATGTCTACTATAAGTTCTCAGTTCCATACTCTTGGTTCGGCTTTCTCCAGGGATATGTTAGGAATAAAGAGCAAGGAAACTCAGAATGATATAGATGAGGAAGAGATGGAACCGTCAAAAGGGCTGCTTGTTACCAAACTTGGAATAATTATAGGGATTATTGTTAGTGTGATATTGGGCTACTACCTTCCAACCAGCATTATTGCCAGGGGAACAGCCCTTTTCTTTGGAGTAGCGGCAGCTACATTCTTACCAATGTATATTTGCGGATTATACTGGCGGAGGACTACCAAAGCGGGCGCAATAAGTGGAATGGTGGTAGGTGTTGTAATCAGCGTTTTCTGGATGCTGTTTATCCATAGCGCAAATTCTGCTATGATAGGACTTTGCAATTTAATGTTTGGGAAAGAGAGTTTGGTTGGATTTCCATGGAACTCTGTAGATCCAATACTTATAGCATTTCCCGCTTCTTTTATAGTTACAGTATTGGTCAGCTTGTTTACCAAGCCATTGCCAGAAGAATTACTTGATAAAGTATTTAAATAATTAAAGGAAAGGAGGTCATCAAAATGGCAGAAAGCTACTGGGAAAAAGAGTATGAAACCATGCCTAGGGGAAAGCTTTTAGAGCTTCAGCTTGAAAGGCTTAAAAAAACCCTAATTAATGTTTATGAGAATGTAAAATTTTATAGGGAAAGACTGGATGAGAGCGGGGTAGACCCATATAATTTTAATAGTTTGGACGGGTTGGAAAAAATTCCCTTTACCAACAAGGATGACCTCCGCCTGAATTATCCTTTTAAGCTATTTGCGAAAACAATATCCGAGATTGTAAGGGTACATTCATCTTCAGGGACTACTGGTAATCCCACCGTAGTCGGCTATACAAAAAATGATATATCCTTATGGGGGAATTTAATTGCCAGGGACCTTTTTTCGGTAGGAGTTGGTGAAAATGACATTATACAGAATAGCTATGGCTATGGGCTTTTTACCGGTGGGCTTGGCTTGCACTACGGCGCTGAACTTCTGGGTGCAACTGTAATTCCTGCTTCTGGTGGAAATACTGAGAGGCAGCTAAAGATTATGCAGGATTACGGGTCAACTGTAATTTGCTGTACCCCTTCATATGCCCTGTATATAGCGGAAGTGGGAAAAGAGCTTGGCTTTGATTTTTCCAAACTACCCTTGAAATTAGGGGTATTGGGTGCAGAGCCCTGGACAGAAGAGATGAGAAAGGAAATTGAGTCCAGGTTATATATTGATGCTATAGACATATACGGACTAAGCGAAATAATAGGGCCGGGAGTTTCCTGCGAATGTATTGAAAAGAATGGTCTGCATGTAGCTGAGGACCATTTTATTATAGAAATTGTTGACCCTAAAACAGGCAAGGCCCTTCCTCCTGGCAAAAGAGGGGAAATGGTGTTTACCTCTATAACCAAGGAAGGGATACCGGTTATAAGGTACAGGACCAGGGACCTGTCAATACTTAATACCGGGAAGTGCAGATGCGGTAGGACCCATGCCAGAATGGCAAAGCCAATGGGCAGGACTGATGACATGCTTATAATCCGGGGAGTAAATGTATTCCCTTCCCAGATAGAGGAAGTGCTAATGAAGGTAAAGGATGTAGAGCCCCATTACCTTATAGTTGTGGACAGGAAGAATTATCTTGATTCCATGGAGCTGTGGGTGGAAGTTTCAGAAGATGTATTTTCTGAAAAGATGAATGACCTGGAGAATTTTGAATCTTCCATTGAACATAAGCTGTATTCAGCAATTGGGATACATATAGATGTCAAGCTAAAAGAGCCCAAAACCATACAGAGGAGCACTGGTAAGGCCAAGAGAGTTTTGGATAGGAGGAAAGGAGAGAAATAGAAAATCATGCCTGGAAAAAATTTTTGGGATGAAAAAATTGCAAAAAGCAGCAGGGAAGAGATCCAGAAACTGCAGTTGAAAAGGCTAAAAGATACTTTAGGCCATATTTACAAGGGCAATGATTTTTATAGGAAAAGGATAGACGAAGCAGGCATTAACCCGGTAGCTGTTGACAGCTTGAAGGGTATAGAGAAGCTTCCTTTTACTTCTAAAGAGGACTTGAGGAAGAATTATCCCTTCGGCCTTTTTTGCAGTCCGGAGGATGAAATTGTAAGAGTGCATTCATCATCGGGAACTACCGGCAACCCCACTGTTGTTGGGTATACCAGGGATGATTTAGAAATATGGGCTGATGTTTTAGCCAGGATTATGTATGATGCGGGAGTAAGGAAAAATGATGTAGTCCAGATAAGCCATGGGTTTGGCTTGTTTACAGGTGGTTTTGGCTTCCAGTATGCCTCCGAGAGAATAGGTGCATTGGTTATTCCAATTTCCGGAGGAAATACTGAAAGACAGCTAAAGGTTATGAAAGATTTTGGCTCTACAGTGCTTTGTGCAACTCCTTCCTATGCTTTGTATATGTCTGAAGTTGCTTCCAAAGTTGGGGTAGACTTTAAATCCCTTAATTTAAAAGTGGGTTTTTTTGGGGCTGAGCCATGGACGGAAGCAATGAGGAGGGAGATTGAAAAGAGGCTCAACATAAAGGCGCTGGATAGCTATGGCTTAAGCGAGGTAATAGGTCCAGGAGTTTCCTGCGAATGTTTAGAGCAGAAAGGTTTGCACATAAATGAGGACCATTTTCTGGTAGAAATTATAGATCCCAGGACAGGTAAAGTACTGCCGGCTGGCCAGAAAGGGGAACTGGTGTTTACTTCCCTTACCAAAAAGGCTTTTCCGGTTATAAGGTACAGGACCAAGGATATATCATATCTGATAGAAGAAGAGTGCAGCTGCGGGAAGAAGCTGAGGAGGATGGCAAAGCCAATGGGCAGGACTGATGACATGCTTATAATCCGGGGAGTAAATGTATTCCCTTCCCAGATAGAGGAAGTGCTTATGTCTATTGATGATTTGGAGCCCCATTACCTGATAGTGCTGGATAAAAAAGATTATATGGATACAATTGAGGTATGGGTTGAAGTTTCTGAGAATATATTCCATGAAAAAATTATGGATCTGGAATTTTTTGAAAAGTCAATAGAGGACAAGCTTTATTCAACCATAGGCATTAGAATAGATGTAAGCTTAAAAGAGCCCCAGACAATTGCCAGGAGCAAAGGTAAGGCAAAAAGGGTTTTAGACAAAAGGAAAAAAGATTAACAGTAAAATTAAAAAAGAAATATCCAGCCTCCTAAAAAAAGAATTAAAATTCATTTCGAAATTTTTCCCCTATAACTTAAACAGCAATTTGGATCCAAACTTAATTTATGCCCAGGCCTTATTTGCACCTATCGGTGAATCTGCTGGTTACCGTTACCTTAAAAAAATTTCTGACCTTGCTATTGGCATAGAACTTTTAGGAGTAGGCAGCAATTTCCACAGTTTTAACATAAATAATTTTACCCGGAAACAAGTTGATAAGAATAAGGACAAATATACCTTACACCTGCTATTTGGGGATGTTTTTTATTCGAGGGCAGTTAGCCATTTACTAAAGTTCAATGACAGCCTGGTTTTTACAGAAATATTGAATTCTTTAAAATCTGTGCACCATTCAAGGCTGCTTTTGCATAGAGAGATGCTCAAGCTTATTGAAAACAAGGATTACTTGGCCGAAATAATGGATAAGAAAATCGGCTTACTGCTAGGTATAAATTCGCTTTTTAAAAACACCATTATATTAGGTTGGAGCTTAGTGCCCAAAAATTTAAAAGATGCCAGTGAGATAAATGAAATATATAAGTTGGCTAATGCCATCACTCATGCCAAGTCTTTTATAGAGCTGGAAAGATTTTTAAGGGAATTTGCCCATCATTTTAACCTGGAACTGGACATGGAGGCTCTGGCAGAAAAAAAGGCTTTTATAGAAGGCCAGTTAGATGTTATCATATCAAAACTGAAGCAAAATTGGCTAAAAGAGAATTTTCAGGGCATAACTGGCGTTTTATTGAGGTAATTTAATGAAGGCTGACTTAATTTTAATCCATCCCCCCAGTATTTATGATTTCAGGGAAAAAACTATCATGTTTGGGCCGGTAAGCGACTTGGTTCCCAGCACCCCAATTTTTGAGATGTATCCGATTGGCTTTTTGACTATGTCTAATTATCTTCAGAAAAGGGGCTTTAAGGTTAGGATAGTGAACCTGGCCCACAGGATGCAGGTAGATAAAAATTTTGATGCCGGAAAGTTTCTAAAATTATTAAAAGCAGATGCTTTTGGAATAGATTTCCACTGGATGGCTCATTGCCAGGGGTCAACAGAGGTAGCAAAAATAATAAAGGAATATCATCCAGAAACCCCGGTGATTTTTGGCGGTTTTTCCTCTTCCTATTTTTTTAGCCAACTCATTAAATACCCCCAGGTTGATTACATTATAAGGGGGGATTCAGCAGAAGAACCGCTAGCTAGGCTGATGGGAGCCATAAAGCATGGAAAATACAGGTTAGAAGATATCCCTAACTTAGTTTACAAAAAGCAAGGCAGGGTTTATACAAACCCGGTGAGGTGCATTTCAAAGGATCTGGAGGAAATTGATTTTGATTACAGGATTATGTTCAAGCAGGTAACAAGGTTTTTCGACATTGGCAGCCTCATGCCATTCAGCCAATGGTTTAGGTATCCTATAACTACTATACCTGTAGTTAGGGGCTGCAGCCATAATTGTTCGGGATGCGGAGGCTCAAAAAGTGCTTTTAAAATATTTGCAAAAAGAAAAGAGCCTGCTTTTAGGTCTCCAAAGAAGCTGGCTGAAGAAGTTAAGCTAATAAAAAAATATATAAATGCCCCTGTATTTATACTTGGAGATATAAATGAAGGGGGAAAGGAATATGTAGAGGAATTTTTCGGTTACGCCCGGGGAATAAAAGAAGGTACTCAGATATTTTTTGAGTTTTTCAAACCGCCTCCAAAATGGTTTTTTGATGAAGCTAGCAGGCTTTTTAGCAGTGTTTTATATGAAATGTCTCCCGACTCCCATGACACAGAGATTAGACAGAAGATGGGAAAACCTTCTTTTTCTAACAATGACTTGATAGAGGCGATTGAATATGCGCTGGGCAAAGGGGCAGTCAGGTTTGACCTTTATTTTATGTCAGGACTGCCCGGCCAGAATAAGAGGTCCATTATGGATACAGTGGATTTTTGCGAAAGAATTTACAGAAAGATTGGTTGGGATAGAAGGTTTATGCCTTTTATTTCGCCCATGGCCCCGTTCCTAGACCCTGGCAGCAGGGCTTTTGAGAATCCATCTAAGTTTGGCTATAAGCTGACAGCTGAAAGCCTGGAGGAACATATTAAAGCTATAGTTAAGCCATCCTGGAAATATATATTAAATTATGAAAGCAGTGCTATTAGCAGGGATGATTTAGTAGAATATACTTACAAAGCTGCTGCAGGTTTAAACAGGTTAAAGGGTAGGTCCGGTGCTATAACTGAGGAGATTATGGCTGAAAATGAAAAAAGGATTTACAATGCCTTAAAGACCATTGACAAAATAGATAAAATAATGGGAAAAGGAGGGGACAGAAAGCAGGAGATGCTAACAGAATTAAAGCAAGAAACGGAAAAATACAGCATGTCTACAATATGTGAAAAAAAAGAGCTGGAGTTTCCCTTGTTTAACCGCAGGTTTAATTGGCCGAGAATAATAAAGGAATCTATCTTTTAAAATTATGCTAAATGAATTTAAGGTATTTGGATTTTTAAGAAAAGATATGAGCAGGTTGGAAGGGTACCTGGAAAAATTTACAGATAGCCTTGACGGTATATTAAAAGAAGGAGTAGAAAATACCCTTCTTGCAGGGGGAAAAAGAATACGGTCAGCTTTGTTTTTTATCTGTGCCAGGAATACCGGCTATGATATTGCTTATCTGCTTCCTGCGGCTGCGTCAATTGAAATCATACATACAGCTTCCCTAATACATGACGATATAATTGACAAGTCCGAACTTAGAAGGGGAAAGAAAACAATACATAGCCTTTATGACAATGATACAGCCAAGTATATTGGCAATTACCTTTTTACACATACTTTTTCGCTTTTAAATACTTACCGGAATCCTGAAATATTAAGGGAGATGTCTAGTGCAGCTGAATACTTGGTAAGAGGTGAATTTGATCAGCTAAAGAAGCATAAAACCCTTGATCAGGATGAAAATTTTTATTTTTCCATGATTAGTAAAAAAACATCCTCCCTATTTAAGGGAAGTTGTGCTTTGGGAGGACTTCTTTCCGGAGCAGGTAGAAAAGAAACTAAAAAGTTGAGCGAGTTTGGCCGCCTTTTGGGTATTGCTTTCCAGATAAATGATGACTTGCTTGATGTTGATAAAAGCATGTCTAGGAATATTGGCAAGCCGGTGGGAAATGACATAAGACAGGGTAATATAACTCTTCCCATTATTTATGCCCTGAAGGATAAGAAAGCCAAAAAGCATTTAGAAAAAGTGTTAGGAGAAGATGATCTTTCCAATGATGATATAAGGGAGGCGCTGGAGTTGATAAACAGTACCGATGCTGTAGATGTAGCAAAAGCTAAACTTACTGCTTATTCGGGTAGGGCAAGAAAAATGGCAAGTGCTATAGGAGAAGGGGAAAGAAGGAAAAACTTGCTCAAGGTATGTGATTATTTTAAAACATGAAAGATTTTTATAGCTTAGCATCAGAAGTTCTATCCATAACTGTTCCCATATTTGTGGTGGTAGCAATTGGTTATTTCATAAGGAGAAAGGGGATAGTAACAGAGAAGTCTGTGCATGGCTTAAACAAAATAGCATATAATATTGCCTTGCCTGCCTTAATATTTATTACCATTACTAGGCATAGCCTGGCTGAAATATTTAATCCTAGCATAATCAAGGTAATTTATTCTACTTATGCTATCTATATTTTCCTGGTTTTTTTATTTGTAAATTTTACTAAATCATCCAACAAGTTCAAAAGTGCCTTTATTGTCTCTTCTTTCAGGTGCAATATGGCATTTATTGGCTTTCCCATTGTACTTTCAGCTTATGGTGAACTGGCCCTAGCCAAGGCAAGTCTGGTAGTGGCGTTTCTGGTGCCGGTAAATATTATTGCCAGCATATTGATATTCAGGCTCTACAGTAAAGGAGAGGGCAAAATAATGCTCAGGAAGATGCTTTTAGGGCTTCTGGTGGACCCGCTAATACTTTCCGCTATTCTGGGAATAATAATATCTTACCTTAATTTTGATTTCCCTCAGCCTGTATTTAAGGTATTGGATATCCTTTCAGGAATGGCAATTGGAATTGCCCTTATAGCTATTGGGGCATCATTTAGGTTTTTTCACCTGAAGGCTAATATAAAGGCATTGTCTATTATAAGCTTTTTAAAGCTAGTACTGCTTCCCCTTATTGCTCTGGGTATTTCTACTTTTGTTTTTAAGCTCGATATTATTGACAGGAATTTAATAGTTATTCTTTTCTCTATGCCGCTTGCCGTGGTTGCCTTTATAATGGGCAAGGAATATGAGTCAGACTTTAATTTTATTTCCTCCACCCTGATAACCACTACTATATTTTCATCAATTACCATATCTGGTTGGCTGCTTATACTAAAAATAATTTGATTTTAACGGAGCACCTTACAGGTTGTAGTCTGCCGGCTCAAATCCTTTGTATGTAGCTAAAGCTTTATCTTTTGCTTTTATGCATTTATGTTTTATCCCATCGTAATTTTTATCAATGATGGATACTACATAGGGATCCAGTTTATGATCATAGGCAAGGTCCTTTAATATGGTTATCACCTTATCTTTTTTCTATATCTGAGAGGTTTAACTCATTGGCTATATTGAGGGCAATAATTGCCACATGTTCATGGTGTTTGTTTAAGTTTTGGTTAATTAGGTCTAAAAATATTAGATATGCTCAAAAATAATTCTATTACTGATACTTTCCTATCTTTAGTTACCATAATTAAATTAATAATTATTTTTGACCATGATAATAATCTTGATTACAAATGGCAATAGCTAGATATATTTTTTAGGAACTTAATGCGGTAGAAATGGAGTCTTGTATAACCTTTTAGTCATAAAGCATTTTATAGAGGTAATAATTTTCCATAACCACCTTTATGTAATGCTTGGTTTCACTATAAGGGATGTTTTCTACAAATTCAAAGATGTCCTTGTCTCCCCACTTGGATATCCAGCTTGACATGGCTCCAGGGCCGCCATTGTATGCCCCAAGGGCATAAAACTTATTGTGGTTAAAATTATTAAGCTGCTGGCTTATATAATAAGAGCCCATCATTATGCTTATTTCAGGATCATATAAGCTTTCTGTATTAAAATTTGTAATTCCTATATTTGGCGCTATAGAGCTTCCCGTTGCCGGCATTATCTGCATAAGACCTTTGGCTCCTGCATACGAGTGTGCATCACTTTTAAAATGGCTTTCCTGCCTCATTACCGCAAGGATAAATAAAGGGTCTACTCCGTATTTTGAGGCATACTTTACTACCAGGTCCCGGTAGCCATAAGGGTAGGCGAGGTAATAATAGTAATCTTTATACAGACCCTCCAAATTATATTTTAATTCTTTTGAATTTTTTATGACTATATTTATGCAGTTGTAATAATCCTCAGATTCTAAAAACAGGGTGGACAGGGTAAGGAAGTTTTCAATTTCATCTTTTCCAGCTTCGATCTCTATGGATGCGTTGTTAAGTAGGTCAAGCTTAAGAAGCTCCAGTGCTTTTTCTATGTGGACGCTTGTATCTATCTCTTCGATATCTTTCCTTAAAATTGAGTACACTTTAGGAAGTTTTTGTTCGATATCAGAGTTTTGGGGGTTGGCAGCTTTGTCTACCGGAGGTATACGAAGGTAGTGGTCCATTGTTTTAAGTATTTCTTTGGAGATAAAAGTGTAATAGGAATAGGAGTTTAGGTTTACAATATTTTTATATATCTCAGTGGCTTCTTCTACCCTTCCCATGTTTTTAAGGCATTGTGCTTTCCAGAAAAGCCCCTTTTCTTCCAGAGTGGTGCTTTTAAAAGAATTGGCCATATTGGTGAATATATTCATTGCTGTCTGATAGTCCTGCAGGGTATAGTGTATCCACCCAAGTTCCCACAATACTTCTGACAGCCTGTCGCCATTGGGGTATTTTTCAACTACCAGAGTGTATTTTTCTATTGCCTTTTCCAGGTTATCCTGAAAAAAATAAATTCGTCCGGCCCTATACAGAGAGTCGTCGCTAAAGTTGCTCTGAGGAAAATTTGCAACTAACTGGTCGTAATAGCTAAGGGCTTTTTCGTTTTCTCCCAGATTTGTTTCAGCCCTGGCTAGAAAGTAGAGGCTGTCATCAGCAAGGTCCATTCCCTGTGAGATATTATAACATTCCTGCAGGTATTCTTTTGCCTGGCTGTAGTTTCTAAGATTATAATAGGACATACCTAATTTAAAGTATGCCTGGCTTTCCAGTTCTGGAAGCAGCGTATACTCAGAAAGCAAAAAATTTATTTCTTCTACTGCATCATTGTAATTGTAATCATCAAAAAATATTTCAGCCCTATTGTAAATCTGTTCGGCAGAAGGGATAAAAGGTTCCAGTTCATTTTCATCAATTAAATTTTGGAGACGGGAATATGAAGTATCTGCATATTCATTTTCAGGATACTGGAGCCATATTTTCTTGTAATTTTCATAAGCCTGGTCTATCTTATTTGTTTTTTCATTGCATATTGAAAGCTGGAATAGGCTGTAGGGAATATGAGAGGAATTGCCGAAATTTTGGATAAAATTCTGGTACAGGCCCTCTGCTGTTATGTAATCTTCTTGTAGGTAATAAAGGTCTGCATATTCTAGAGTTGCTTTTTCTATCCACACACTATCAGGAAAAGTTTCAATGAGCAAAGAGTAGTACTTGCCTGCAAGCTGGTATTTTTCCTGCATCAAGAGGCTTTTTGCAAGATAGTAAAATGTATAGTCCTGCAGTATTTTGTATTTGTCCTTAATTTTGTTAAGGTAGTATTCTGTTGCCAGGTAGTTTCCCTCTTCAAAGTAGGTTAAAGCACTTGTAAAATATTCCCTCTGGGCCTCAATGTCTAGCTCTTGTTCTTGGTTTTGCACTGTTTCAGTGGTTATGCCGGGAGAATCATTTGGGCTGCCAGCAGGATCTTGCTCTGTTTCTTCTTCTGGGCTGCTTTGTTCTTTTTCTGGCGTCTCTAGCGGGGGTGTGGTGCTTGTTTCTTCTGACAGGGGAGATGTGCAGGACATTATAAAGAAGGGTATTATTAAAATTAATGCAATTGCGGTATTGAAATATTTTTTTATAGCCATATTTAATTTAAACCTCTACCAGGTAATTTTATAATTAAAATAATATATAAAGCAAATTTTTAAATGTCCAATATTTTTTAATAACTATGATAAAATAAAAAACATGGTTGCAAAAAGTAAAATAAAAGAATTCAGGGATATATCCCTATTTGAAGAGGCAATGCTAAATAATACAAGTATTTTGGTATACATTGCCGATAATGATTTTAACCTAATATTCTGGAATAAGGCAGCAGAGATTGTTAGTGGATACAAAAGGAAAGAGGTATTAGGAGATTGTTTGGTCTGGGAGTGGCTTTACCCCGATAATAATTATAGACAAAAGGTATTTAGGAAAATGGAGGTCTTTAGTGCAAAAAATAAAGATGTAGGGCGGTTTGATACCAGGATATCTCCAAAAGAAGGAGAGGAGAAATGCATATCCTGGAGCCCAATCGGATTGCATGAAGATGGCAAGAGAGTTGGTTTTCTAACCTTTGGCATTGATATAACTGAGAGGGGTAAGATCCAGGAAGCCCTAAAAGAGAGTGAGGAAAGGTTTAAGCTTTTTTCCAGGTACTTTCCGGGAGCTGCTTATATTAAGGATGAAAGCGGGAAATACATTTTCTATAATGATTTTTTTGTAGAAGAATTCGGCTGGGAGAAGGAAATTTACCTGGGCAATACAGATTATGATTTGTGGTCAAAAGAAGTGGCAAAAAAATTCAGGGAAAGTGACAGGAAAGTGCTGGAGATTAAGGCTCCCATAAAAGATGAGGAAAAAGTGGTAATAGATGGTAAGGATAAGGTTTTCTTTTCCTATAAATTCCCCATATTCAGTAAAGAGCAAATGCTTATAGGAGGGATTTCTGTTGATATAACTGACAGGAAAAGAATGGAAAGTAAGCTAAAGGAAAGTGAAAGGCGGTATAGGGGTTTATTTAATAATTCCAGGGATGGAATATATATAAGCACTTTGGATGGATGGTACATAGATGCAAATCCTGCCCTGGTTGAGATGCTGGGCTATGACAGCAAAGAGGATCTCCTAAGGATAAATATTGAAAAAGACCTGTATGTAAAAAAAGATTACAGGCCCCTGCCTCAAGAGAGGGGGGAACCTTTTGAAGCTCAGTTAAGGAAAAAAGATGGGACGGTATTCTGGGCAGAAATAAGTTCAAAAGTGGTATACATTGAAGGTAAGCCTGCTTATTATGAAGGTATAGTAAGGGATATAACCAAAAGAAAAAGGTATGAGCAGGAGCTACATTACCGGTCCTTCCATGACAGCCTGACCGGGTTATACAACAGGGCTTATTTTGAAGAAGAGCTGGAAAGGTTAAATAAAAAGAGGCAGCTGCCCTTGAGCATAATAATGTGCGATATAAATAATTTAAAGCTAGTAAATGATGCCTTTGGCCACTACAAGGGGGATAAGCTTATTAAAAGCGCAGCAAATATTTTAAGAGAAGCATGCAGGACTGAAGATATTATAGCAAGATGGGGTGGTGATGAATTCGTAATTCTTTTGCCCCAGACAGGAGAAAAGATTTTAATGGATATTGTGGGGAGGATTAACAGCATCACCAAAAAAACCTATAGCGAAGAGATCCCTGTAAGCATTTCCATTGGGGTGTCTACTAAAAAGGAGCTAGCCCGGGACATAAAAAAAATCTTAAACCAGGCTGAAAACAATATGTACAAACAGAAAATGCTAAACAGGAAAAGCATATTGGGTTCAGTTATTTCCTCAATGGAGAAAAATCTGGTTAAAAGAAATATTGAGCCGGAAGGACATATAGAAAGGGTAAAACAGCTGGCAGTACAGTTAGGAAAAGAAGCAAAATTGCCCAAAGGTAAATTAGAAAACCTGGAACTGGCTGCTAGATTGCATGATATTGGCAAAATTTCCTTGCCAGATAGGATTTTAAAGAAATCAGATAACTTAACTGATGGAGAATGGGAAAAGGTAAAGCTACATCCCGAGGTCGGCTATAATATTACTGAGTCTTCACCTATACTGTCTCATATATCAGAAGCAATACTTTCACACCATGAGTGGTGGGATGGAACTGGATATCCTCAGGGCCTATCGGGCAATAGCATCCCCATTATTTCAAGGATACTAGCTATTGCTGAGTCTTTTGATGTTATGGTTTATGGTGGCGCTTATAAGAAGCCCATTCCAAAAAAGCAGGCATTAGATAAAATAAGGGAAAATGCCGGAAGCCAGTTCGATCCTTTTCTGGTGGATAAGTTTATTGAAATTGTAGAAGGAAAATAGAAATGGTTGACAGCAAAAAAAAGATTGGCATTGCATTAAGCGGAGGTGCTGCCAGGGGATTGTCCCATATCGGTGTCTTAAAGGTGCTAGAAGATTTAGGGCTGGAAATATATGCTATTAGCGGTACCAGCATGGGTGCTATTATCGGCTCTTTTTACTGCTCGGGTACCAGCTTACAAACTATAGAAGATTATGTAAATTCCATGGACTGGCGTAGCTTGCTAATGTTCTCTGATATTACCTTGCCAAGGATGGGAATAATTAATGGTAGGAGAGTAGAAAAGATACTTGATGAGTTTCTTGGGGAAAAGGAATTCAGGCAGTGCACAAAAAAGTTCTGTTGTGTGGCCGTGGATGTAATTAGCCAAAAAAAAGTAATACTGTCTTCAGGGAAGTTAAAAAAGGCAGTTAGAGCCTCTATTTCTATTCCGGGCCTTTTCTCTCCTGTTTTCTATGATGATAAGATTCTTGTAGATGGTGGAGTAATAGAGCCGTTTCCCACGGAAGCCATAAAGATTTTTGACCTGGATTTTGTAATAGGTATAACTATTTCAGCGGAAAGGAAAAAAGATGTGAGGAATTATTACCAGAACATAACAAAACAGGAAAAAGATAATGCAGTAGAAAAGTTTAGGCACTTCTTTATAAGGGATGGGGAAAATAAAATTACCACCTATGAAATACTGAATACCAGCTTTAATATAATACAGAGGGAAATGACCAAGATGTACTACAAGTATGCTGATATAGTTATAATGCCTGAAGTAGGAGATTACGGTTTTTTTGATTTCCCCAACGGTAAAAAGATAATTGAAGAAGGTGTCATTGCAGCCAGGAAGAAGTTGCCTGAATTAAAAAAGGCGCTAGGGATAAAGTAATCATTTAAATTCCATTGAAAAGTCAACAGCTTCAGCTGAATGGGTTATATAGCCGCTGGAAATTAGGTCTACATTTGTAGCACATATTGCTTCCAAATTTTTTAGGGTAACATTACCGGACACTTCTATTATGGTTCCTTTTCTGGCTTTTTCCCTTACCCTGCTAGTTGCTTCGCTTATTTGATCTTTATCCATGTTATCAAGCATTATTATGTCCGCTTTTGACTCTATTGCTTCATCCAGCTGCCTGAAATTCTGTACTTCCACTTCTATCTTTAGGGTATGGGGTATTTTCCTCCTTATTTTCTCTACTGCTTTAGCTAGACCCCCAGCTGCCCGGATGTGGTTATCCTTTAGCATTATCCCGTCAAAAAGCCCAAAACGGTGGTTGTATCCCCCGCCGCATCTTACTGCGTATTTTTCTATTTTCCTTAATCCCGGTTTTGTTTTTCTGGTGTCAACTATTTTTATGCCATATTTTGATGCTATACTGGAAAACTTGCTGGTTAAGGTGGCTATCCCAGAGAGGTGCTGGAGAAAATTTAAGGCTGGCCTTTCTGCTTTAAGCAGTGATGCAGTTGGACCCTTAATAGCTATGACCTTATCGCCGGTATTTATTTTCTCTGCATCATCCTTTAATTTTTCAACCTTTATTTTGGTGTCAACTTCTGTTAATAAGTATGATGCTATATCAATGCCGCAAAGGACAGCACTGCCTTTTTGCTTGCATATAATATAGGCAGAAGAGGTGTGGCCTTCGGGCAATAGGTATTTTGTAGTTATATCTCCATATCCTGCCAGGTCTTCCCTTAGGGCTAAATTAATTAATTCTATTATTTCTTCTTTCTTTATTTCTTCCAATTATTCAACCTCTTTGAAAAATATTTTATCTTTTTTCTGTATTATATGCCTTCTCCAGTTTTTGTCATCTTTTTCCGGGTAGTCATTCCTCTGGTGGGTACCCCGGCTTTCCTTTCTGATGCTGGCTGCATTTACAATGAGCTTGGCCACTGTCAGCATGTTAAGTAGCTCCAGGGCTTTCTTATCCTGTTTGTTGTACAGTCTTTGGTTTAAAATATAGCTGTCAATGAATTTGCTGGCTTCCTGCAAACCCTGTCCTTCCCGCAATATCCCTACTTTTTCACTCATCATTTTCCTGAATTTTGAAATAGTATCATCAATGTTTTCTATTTTATCTCCGTTTAAATTGCTGCTGTAGCTTTTAGCTAAAATTGTATCTATGTTTTCTTTTATTTGCTGGGAGTTGCCATTACTATCCTTTAATTTTTTATGTATTCCATTATATATTTTCCAGCCATATACCAGGCCTTCTATTAGGGAATTGCTGGCAAGGCGGTTGGCTCCATGGGCTCCTGTGGCTGCTACTTCCCCGCAGGAATAAAGCCTCCTTATATCAGTCAGCCCGTTGTAATCTGTTTTAATCCCGCCATTCATGTAATGGGCTGCTGGGGATACCTTAATTAGGTCTTTATTTAAGTTAAGCCCGTTTTCCTTAAGCTTTGAAATTATATTGGGAAACCTAACTTTAAGCATGCTTTTGGGCAGATGGGTAGCATCGAGGTATACATAACCACAGTTGCTTTTATTCATGACCCTAACCATTTCCTTTACCACTATGTCTCTGGGGGCAAGCTCGGCTTTAGGGTGTTTGTTAAGCATGAATCTTTGCCCTTGGCAATCCCTAAGGTATGCGCCTTCTCCCCTTAAGGCTTCGCTTATAAGGAAAAGTTTTCCATCTTTGGTTTTAAAAACAGTAGGGTGGAACTGTATGAATTCCAGATCCATAATGCTTGCTCCTGCCCTATATGCCATTGCTACTCCGTCTCCGGTAGAAATATCCGGGTTAGTGCTAAGCTCATATAACTGGCCGATACCCCCACTAGCAAGAATTATGTAGGAGCAGGGGTGTATCTCCAGCTGGTTTTTGTCAAGGTCCAGGCCCAGTACACCTATACATTTATGGTTATAGGTTAATATATCGGTTACAAAATACTTGGTGCGAAATTCTATATTGCTAGACTCTTTTGCGCTCCTTACCAACTTTCTTTCTATTTCTTCTCCGGTTGCATCGCCTCCTGCATGCAGGACCCTGGGGAAACTATGCCCGCCTTCAGTGGTCAGGCTTATTTCCCCTCCGGAGATATCAAAATTTATTCCTAGCTCTATAAGTTTTTCAATCATTTTGGGGGCGTTTTTTACTAGTATTTTAACTGCCTTGCTGTCACATAATCCCTGGCCAGCTTCTATGGTGTCCTGGTAATGGTTTTTCCAGAAATCGGGTTTCTTAATAGCAGCAGCAATGCCTCCCTGGGCGTACCAGGTGGTTGATTCAGGTAAAAGGCTTTTGGTGAGGATCTTAACCTTGTAGTGTCTGGATAGCCTTATCGCAGTGGACAATCCTGCAATTCCGCTGCCTATTACTATGCAGCTGCAATAGCTAGAGATTTTCTGGTAACCTTTAGGATTTAAAATATATCTGGGCAACATGTCTATTTGCTTAAAGCCATCATTTTATCAATGGCTTTTTTGGCTTTATTTATTATTTCCTCTGGCAGGGTAATTTCATATTTTTCTTCTTCTAAGGCCCACAGGATCTTTTCTAAATTTATTAATTTCATATTGGGGCAAATAGCTTGCTTGCTAGCAGGCATAAAAATTTTATTGGGGTTTTCTTTTTTAAGACGGTGAATCAGTCCAGTTTCTGTACCAATTATAAATCTTTTTTCCTTTGATTTGCTTGCGTACTTCAACATTCCTCCGGTGCTGGCAACCACATCTGCAACCTCTATAACATCAGGAGGGGATTCAGGATGAACCAGCACTACCGCGTCTAAAAATTCTTTTTTTAATTTAACTATTTGCTTTGCGCTTATTACCACATGGGTGGGGCAGTATCCATTCCAGAGTATCATTTCCCTTCCTGTCTGGCTTTGAATATAGCTGCCCAGGTATTTGTCTGGTATAAATATTATTTCCTTATCCTTGGGTATTGAATTAACTACGTCTATTGCATTGGAGGAAGTGCAGCAAATATCGCTAAGGGCTTTGACTTCTGCAGTAGAGTTTACATAACATACTACTACTGCTCCCGGGTACTTGTCTTTGAGCTCTTTTAATTGCTTTGGGCTGATCATATCTGCCATGGGACAGGTGCTTGAATTGTCTGGCATAAGCACTTTCCGGTCCGGGGAAAGTATTTTTGCGGTTTCTGCCATAAAGTTTACACCGCAGAATACAATTATGCTGTTTTTTGCTTTGGAAGCCTGGATGCTTAACTGAAGTGAGTCTCCCACAAAATCTGCAATATCCTGGACCTCACCAATTTGGTAATTATGGGCAAGAATTACAGCGTCTTTTTGCTGTTTAAGTTTAGTTATTCTAGATGCTAATTCTATGTTACTCATGTTTAAAGATTTTTGTAAACAATACTAGTTATTTTAAAACATCATTAATAAAATTAAAACAAATAATTATATTTTCAGGGCAATAGTTATAATTGCAACAAAAGGCCTTAAAACGGAAGAATTACTTAATATCACCAAGTATGGCATGTCAGTAGCAATAGTTAATAACTGGCTTTTTTGGAGGGGGAATAAGGCCATGCTGCTACAATAACTTTCAGGCAAAGATTTTTATTGCCTTAGGCTAAAGTGGGCATATAAAAGCAAAAGCTAGTCCTAATGGATAGGACTATTTTGGGATAGAGTCAAGAAGCTGATGCCAGATGGCTGTTTCCCTTAACCTTTATAATGGGCAATATAATAATGGGCTAGAGCTTAATTTTTAAATAAAAATCCATAAATTTAGGAATATGGGTTTTGATTTTTTCTTTTTTAATGATATTATTTCAAATTCAAGAGATTATTTTATGGAGTGGTAAATTGAAATTAATTATAAGTGAAAAAGAAATAGCAGCTAAAAGAATAGCCAAGATACTCTCAGGCAATGGCCTAAAGGAGAAAAAAGTATATGGGGTGCCCACCTATACCTTCAACCATGAAGGCACTGATTACCAGGTTATAGGGCTAAAGGGCCATATCCTAAAAGTTGATTATCCTAAAAAATATGCCAACTGGTTCAAAATTGACCCTGTTGATTTGATAGATGCAGAAATTGAAAAATTTCCTATCCAGAAGAAAATAATAAGGGCATTAAAGAAGATTTCCGAGGAAGCAGATGAAATAATAATTGCTACCGACTATGACCGGGAAGGCGAGCTTATAGGCTATGATGCCTTGAATGTAGTAAAGGAAGTAAATAAAATAGTTTCTTCCAGGAGGGCAAAATTTTCCTCTATTACTGCCAGGGATTTAAATAAGTCTTTTTCCAAGCTGGAAAAGCTTGACACTAACCTTGCTTTTGCTGGGAGGGCAAGACAGGACATAGACTTGGTGTGGGGGGCTACCCTTACCCGGTTTATTTCTCTTGCGGCATTCCAAATTAAAGATAAATACCTGTCAGTGGGGAGGGTGCAAACTCCTACCCTGGCCCTGATTGTAGAAAGGGAGGAAGAGATAAAGAATTTTGTTCCCATCCCTTACTGGGTCATAAAGGTTATGCTGAAAACCGGCAAGGGTGAAGAATTTGAGGCCAGGCATAAAAGGAAAAAGTTTACTAAAAGGGAGCAGGCTGAAAAAGTCTATAATGATATAGGAAAAAATGGCAAAGTAATTGAGGTAAAGGAAAGAAACCGGAAAGTAAAGCCTCCTCCTCCTTTTAACACTACCGGGCTGATAGTTGCAGCAAACGCGTTTGGGTTTACTGCCAGCAGGACTATAAACATTGCAGAAAGTCTTTACATGAACGGCTATATAAGCTATCCGAGGACAGACAATACAGTCTATCCTTCTTCGCTGGATATTCCCAATGTTTTAAAAGAGTTGGGCAAGTCGCAATACTTTAAGAATATGTGCAGTCACGTGCTTTCCCAAAAAAAGATAAAAGCCTCAAGGGGTAAAAAAAGATCAACCGACCATCCCCCAATTTATCCTACCTCGCCGGCGGGGGAAAGCGAGCTATCTAAAGATGAATGGAAGATTTATGAATTGGTGGTAAGGAGGTTTATTGCCACTCTGCTTCCTGCAGCAATCCTTAAAAGTATTTCTACTAAAATAGATATAGGGGGGCATACTTTTGTGGCTACCGGATCCCATATGGTTGAAAAAAACTGGACCCAGTTTTATCCGTATTATAAGCATAAAGACTTGTATATACCTCACCTGCAAGAGCAGGATATCCTTGATGTTATTGGCAAAAAAATTCTGGATAAGGAAACCAAGCCCCCGCCCAGATACACCCAGGGCAAGCTGGTTGAAAAAATGGAGGAGCTGGGATTGGGTACTAAGGCAACCCGGCACTCTATAATACAGAATTTAATAAGCAGGGGGTATTTGAAAGGCAATCCCATTGAACCTTACCAGAAGGCAATTTCTGTAATTAAGATGCTAAAGAAGCATGCCCAGAAAATATCTTCCCCGGATATGACCTCGGAACTGGAGATGGATATGGACGGAATTGCAGCCGGGGATGAGACCAGGGAAGAAGTAGTAGAAAAATCCAGGGAGATGCTAAAGGATGTAATGATTAACCTGAAGAAGGAAAAAGATGAAATTGCCAGGGAAATAAAAAATGGCATAAAAGAGGATTTAAAAGTTGGAAAGTGTACTGCGGAAGGTTGTGATGGGGAATTGGTAATCAGGAAATCCAGGAAGACCAAGAAAAGGTTTATAGGGTGCAATGCTTATCCCAAATGCAGGAACACTTTT
This sequence comes from Actinomycetota bacterium, assembly GCA_051744245.1. Classification (GTDB taxonomy): domain Bacteria; phylum Actinomycetota; class Humimicrobiia; order Humimicrobiales; family Humimicrobiaceae; genus M55B165. The sequence continues at coordinate 26,252 of JBNJCV010000002.1, forward strand.
TCCCTTCCTCAGAGGGGGCTTATAATTACTACCGAGGATAAGTGCAAGCATTGCGGTTATCCTAAAATTAAAGTAATTAACAAGGGAAGAAGGCCATGGAATCTTTGTATAAATCCTGAATGTCCTGGAAAAGATGAAAAATATAGAAATTACAAAAATAAAAGAAAAAATAAAGCAGCTCATAGTTAAAGCAAGCTTTAATCTCCCGGAAGACATAAGAGAGGCATTAGAGGAAGCTTATAATACTGAGCCCAATACCACTGCCAGGAAGATCCTTTATTATATTCTGGAAAATGAAAAAATATCCAGAAAAGAAAGCTTGCCTCTTTGCCAGGATTGCGGCTCTGTATATATAAATATATTGGTTGGAAAAAACATCTGCATCCAGGGGGATAATTTAAACCGGATGGCAAATGAAGCAATTGCCGAAGTTTACAGTGAATATTACCTCAGAAAATCCATAGTAGACGACCCTCTTTATTTGAGGGAAAACACGGGGAATAATAATCCGGCTATACTGGATATAGGCTATTTTGATGGTGATGGCATTGATATAGAAGTTTGTCTGAAGGGTGGGGGCAGTGAAAATTGCTCTTATCTTTTTATGCTTAATCCCTCAACTACAGAGGCAGAAATTGTAGAGGTAATTTGCAGGATGGTTAAAGAAAATGTTAGCAAGTGCTGCCCTCCTGTTATTATGGGAATTGGATTGGGCTCAACTGCTTCAGGGGTTGTAAAACTGGCAAGGAAAGCTAGTTTTAGGAATGTGAGGGAAAGAAATAAAAACAGGGATTACAAAAAGCTTGAGAAAAAGATTTTAGATAGGGTAAACCAGCTGGACATTGGTCCTCAGGGATTGGGGGGCAAGACTACTGCCCTGGCCTGCAATATTGAGTATGCACCTTGTCATATGGCTACGCTGCCCATGGCCTTATTTCTGGGTTGTCATTCTTTGAGGCGTGCATGTTCAAAGATATCGCCGCCATAAATATCATAAGCTACAAATAATGGAAATTTATCCAATTCAATCCTATAGATGGCTTCTGCCTCAAGGTCGCTGTAGGCTATCTTTTTAATTTCTTTTACTTTAGTTGAAAGGTAGGCTGCTATCCCCCCGATAGCTACTAGATACACTGCCTTGTATTTCTCCAGAAGTTTTCTGAATTTTTTAGTCCTGGCGCCTTTTCCTATGGTGGCCTTAACCCCTTTTTTTAGTAATGGTTCAGTTAAGTTGTCCATCCTTATGCTGGTAGTGGGTCCGAGTGACCCGCTATTTTTGCCTGGCGGGGTGGGAGCCGGCCCCACATAAAAAATAGTACTTCCCCTTAGGTCTATTGGCAATTCTTTGTTATTGTTTATTGCAGACACTAGTCTCTGGTGGGCCATATCCCTTGCACCGTAAACTGTCCCGCTTAAAAGCACAATGTCTCCTGCTCTTAGCTCCTTTATTTTTTCTTCCGTTAGTGGCAGGTTAATAGTCATCATTTATCTTGTCCTGTTTGAAATAGTTGTCATAAGTATGTATAGATTTTCTTTTAGATTTTATCCTCCTGCTTCTCCTGGAGCTAAATATGAGGGCAAATACTATAAATAGCACAAAAAGCCCTATAATGCCTAATATGACTACCAGGAAGTAGGAAAGGAATTTTGTTTTTTTACCTTCAATATTTATAATTTTTTGCTGACCGTATTTTATGTTCCATATGGCGATATTGTTGTCTCCAATTTTGTCTGCATTGGAATCAACAATGTTTACCGGAAACTTTATCTGGTAAGTGATGCTCAGCAAGTTGGGGTCTGCAGACATAAGGTCATCAAATCTCCTGTAATCTGAATTCATCTCAGAGGTCTGGATTAGCTTATCGTCTAGCTTCATGTCAATATAGTCAGTAAAAAAGTAGTCACTGTTAAAAAAGTACTCGTCCTTTTCCATTTTTGCATAGAATCTTTCAGGAGGATTTTCAGAAAAATTATCAATTGATACATGCTTTAAAAAATTTACGTCGTTGAATTTAACTGTAGATTTAAAATGAGTGTAATTTTCTTCTTCAAAAGTTTCTATCTCCCCTTCGGGGAGAAGGGAAATCAGCCTTTGGTGAAGTGTCTGGCTGTCTACCAACACCACTTCACCTCTTTGGAGGTATTCGGTTTTTATGGCCAGCTCTACGGTTCTTGTTCCAGAATAGTCTGTGTTTAATTGAGTGTAAATATCAATTAAAGTTTGGTCGCAGCCAGAAATAAATAAAAGAAGTAAACTTAAAATGGCCAGAATTATTTTAAGGATTATGGCTTTCTTCATTTGAAATAATTTTATCATATTAAATATGTATATGATAGAAAAAAGTTGGCCTTTAGATTCCTAAAAATTTTTCAATTGCTTCTGCTAGGCCGTCGTTTTCATTGTCTGAAACGGTGTAATCTGAGGCCATTTTTATTTCTTCTGAAGCATTGCCCATGGCTACCCCAATCCTGGCTAATTTAATCATTCCCAGGTCATTCTCCCCGTCACCTACAGCCATGAATTCATCGGTGGTTATGCCCAATTTTTTTATTACTTTTTTTATGGCATAGGTTTTCCCGGCATTCTTATTTATAAAATTTGTAAAATTGGGGCCTGCATTCCTTATCTTTATATCATCCCCAAGGTTAAATCCTTTGCAGTCAACATACTTGCTGTCTTCAGTTATAATTGTGCATAGGAGTACTTTGCCTAAGATGTCTTCAGAAAGCAGATCTGCTACCTTTAAGCTATTTTCTTTTTCCAGTTCATTTTCCAGTCCGAGGTAGTCTTTTTCAAATAACATGTAACCATCCAGGGTGGCTACAACTAGTTGTTCTTTTAGCTTTCTGGAAAGCTCTACGATTTTTCTGTAACTACCCTTTTTAAGGGTCAGGTGTTCCACCCTATTCAGGTTTTCGTCAACTATCAATGTACCGTTGGAAAGAACATGGTAGTTTTTTAATCCCAGTTCGCCTATTATTTTTTTTGCAGAAAAAATGCCCCTGCCGGTAGAAAGCATAACTTTTATTCCTTTATCCAGGCATTTTTTTATGGCCCTCTTGTTTTTACGGCTAATTTTATCATCCCTATTATACAGGGTGCCATCTACATCTGTTGCCAGTAATTTAATCACTTTATCCCCTTAAGAAATTGGCTAACTTTTTAATTGCATAGCTTATATTATTAAAAAATAAAGTCAAATATTAAAGTAGTTAAATAGGACTAGTTGTAGTAGTTGGCTTCCTTTGAAAGTTTTAAAATGCTTGTCGGAACTGGCTATATAGTTTATTTCATAGTAGAGCATAGTTAAAAAAATGGATGCAGTCCCTTGAGGTTATACCTTTATTATGGTTTCTTTCCAATATTAATCTTGCAGATTCTGTTATTTTATAATTTATGGAAAAGACTTCAACCATTCCGTAAAAACCTCAACTTACCCCTAATCAAGCACCCCTTCTATTATCTCCTCTTCCAGGTCTTCATATTTTTGGGGAACTTCACATTCCAGCTCTAGCAGTTTTTCCATTGCCTTGTTCTTATCCTGCTTAGTTTTAATCCCGTAATAATTACTAACAGCTTCTCTTACCATTTCTCCAATGGAGACATTATTTAGTTTTGATTTTTGTTTAATATTTCGTAGACATCTTTTTCTAAAAGCAAGGTTATTTTCCTTAAAGCCATTTAAATCACCTGTTATATATATTGGACCATATATATAATATAATTTTTTTATTAATAGCCAAAATTAGGAAGGGAAGCCCTGTCAAAAACTTAAGGTTTTTATCCTTAATTAATGCAACTGTTAAAGCAAATTTGTTATAATACCCCTAAATAGTTAAGGAAAAATAATGTACTGGTGGTACTGTTTTTTTTAAGGTTATCTGCTTTTTGGGTATATTGACGTATGCAACCAATATTGTTAGCATAACATAATCATTTTATATTAACTCATGAGGAAAAGATGAAATTATATATTGGCTATGACATAGGATCGATAAGCCTAAATAGGGCAATAGTTAGCCAGGATAAAGAAATTGTAGATATCCTTCCTTATACCAGGCATCACGGCGAGCCTTTGAAGGCATTAATCAGGGACTTGAAGGAAATAGCCAAAAAATATGGTGGTCAGGATTTAGGTGGAGTTTCTTTTACTGGAATAAGCGCGAAAAACATTGCAGGGGCAGCGGGTTGCCCGTTTATAAATGAGATAGAGGCACTGATGAATTCAGCCCGGAGTTTCTATCCCCAAGCTTCAACTGTAGTTGAGATAGGGGGCCAGGATTCCAAATTCATAGACCTGGCAATCGGGGATTATGCAATGAATGAGCTGTGTGCGGCTGGGACCGGGTCCTTTCTAGACCAGCAGGCTACCAGATTCGGGTTGGGCATAGAAGAGTTTGCTGACTTGGCTTTAAAATCAAAAAGCCCGGAAGCCATAGCAGGAAGGTGCAGCGTATTTGCCAAAACGGACATGATACACCTGCAGCAGGAAGCTGCCAAGGATGAGGATATAATATTGGGGCTGTGCTATGCCATGGCCAGAAGCTTTAAATCAGGTATTGTAAAGGGCAAGAAGTTTAACCCCCCCATTATATTCTGTGGCGGGGTTTCATATAACCGGGCCATGGTAAAGGCTTTTTCCGATATTTTAAGGGAAGAATTAATAATACCGGAACATAATGCATCTATGGGGGCTATGGGAGCGGCTATCAGTATTGCGGGAAAAAAGCAGGCAACTGACATAGGTAAAATAATAGATTCTATTGAAAACTATATTTCCAGCTTCAAATATGAAAGGGAAACTTTTAAGCCTCTGGTTTTAGAAAAATCTGTTCTCCCAGAACAGGGTGGGAATGGTTATGAATTCGCAGATAAGAAAATAGATGCTTATATAGGAATAGATGTGGGTTCAATTAGCACTAATGTTGTGGCCATAGACAAGGATAAAAAACTTATTGCCAAATGTTACCTGAGGACTTCCGGCAGGCCCATAGAGGCTGTAAGGAAGGGAATCAAGATAATAGGCGGCAAGGTGGGATCCAGAATCAATGTAAAGGGAGTAGGCACAACAGGTTCTGGGAGATACCTTATAGGGGACTTTGTGGGGGCTGATGGCGTAATTAATGAAATAACTGCACAGGCCACTGCAGCGGCTGCAATTGACAAGTCGGTAGACACTATTTTTGAGATAGGGGGCCAGGATTCCAAATTCATATCTTTAGAAGATGGAGTAGTGGTTGATTTTGAAATGAATAAAGTATGTGCTGCCGGCACAGGATCTTTTCTGGAAGAGCAAGCCGAAAGGTTTGACCTGGAGATTGAGGACTTTGCTGACATTGCACTGAAGGCCAAAAACCCTCTGGACCTTGGTGAGAGGTGTACTGTTTTTATGGAGACCAATGTTTATTCACATTACCAGAAGGGGGCCAAGGTTGATAATATTTTGGCTGGTCTCTCCTATTCTATAGTAATGAACTATATAAACAGGGTAGTGGGAAGAAAAAAGATTGGTAAGAAAATATTTTTCCAGGGGGCGGTAGCTTTTAACCATTCAGTGGTAGCAGCTTTTGAAAACTACCTGGGCAAGGAAATAATAGTTCCTCCTGACCACGAAGTAACCGGTGCTATAGGTACTGCAATTGTGGCCCTGGAAAAGGTTAAGGACAATACTAAATTCAGGGGATTTGAGCAAATCGCAAAAGCGGGCTATTCCCAAAAATCTTTTGAATGTAAGGGATGCGCCAACCGGTGTGACATAAAAAGGGTCTCAATTGAAGGAGAGGCTCCTTTGTATTATGGGGGAAGGTGTGAAAAATATGAAAAATCTGAGGCAAAGAAAAGCAGCCTTCCTGATTACTTCGAAGAAAGGGAAAAAATACTTCTGGGTTCATCCAAACTTAAGGGAAATCCGGGGGCTAAAAAGGTGGGCATACCTTTTACCATGTTAACCTATGAATTTTACCCTTTCTGGAGCACATTTTTTGACCGCCTTGGTTTTGAGGTGGTTCTATCAGACAAGACCAACAAGAAAATTACCCAGGAAGGTTTGCAGTCTGTAATTGCGGAAACCTGTTTTCCCATGAAGGCAATGCTGGGGCATGTCCATAATCTAATGGAAAAAGGTGTTGACTACCTGTTTCTGCCCACTATTAGGGATATGCCAGGAAAGGAACATGCAATTAAGGGAGACAGGACTGGAAGCTACCCCTGTCCCTTTGTGCAGGGAATGCCCTGCATAGTTAGGGCTGCTGTAGACCTGGAAGGGGTTGAAGTATTAGACCCGATAATTAATTTTAGCTATGAAGGATATGTAAAAGAAAAGCAGCTAAAAAACCTGGGCAAAGACCTGGGGGCTGGAACCCGGAGCATAAAAGAAGCCGTAAGCAGTGCTTACCAGGCTCAGCATAATTTTTATAGCCTGTTAAAGGAAAAGGGAGCAGAAGTACTTGACGGCTTGGGGAAAGACGAGTCAGCAATTGTAGTGGTTTCAAGATCCTATAATAGCTGTGATAGAAGCATAAGCATGGATATACCCAAGAAGCTGAGGGAGACCGGGATGAAAGTTATTCCCCTGGATTTTTTGCCCTTGGATTCGGTGGATATTTCCAAAGAGTGGCCTAACCTTTATTGGGAGTTTGGTGACAGGATTATTAGTGGGGCTAAAATAATAAAGGGGGACAAAAGGCTTTACGGGGCTTATTTGACCAATTTTGGGTGTGGCCCGGATTCATTTATTCTTCAGTATTTTGAGAGGGAAATGAATAAGCCATTTTTAAAGATAGAAATAGATGAGCATACAGGCGGGGCAGGAGTGGTTACAAGATGTGAGGCTTTTGTAGATTCCTTGCGGAATATAAGGGGGAGGAAGGATTTTAAGCCCACCACGGTTAAAAGTGCGCATCCGGTGTTTAAGAAAGAGCAGAAAAGGACCATATATATTCCCTATATGAGTGACAGCCCTTATGCAATTAGAGCTGCATTCAGGAATGAAGGAATAAGTGCCGAGGTAATGGAGTCAGATGATGAGACTCTGGAGCTTGGCAGGAGGTACACTCTGGGAAAAGAATGCTACCCTTTTATTATAACTACCGGGGATATTTTAAAAACTTTAAAATATAATGATCCCAAGACCTGTGCATTCCTTATGCCCCTAACTTATGGGCCTTGCAGGTTTGGACAGTATAACAAACTACAAAACATTATAATCGGGGAACTGGGCCATGACCATGTTCCCATAATTTCACCCGGCGCTCCAGAAAGTGGGAACTTCTATAAAGAGTATGACATGGATGGAAGAAGGGGCTTTAAGCTGCTTTTAAGGACCTTGCAGGGTGTATTTACAATGGATAATATCTATAAGATGCTGAGACATACCAAGGCTTATGAAATAAAGAAAGGTTCTGCAGAAAAGGCATACAAAGAGTATATTGCCAGGGTGTTAAAATTGGTAGAAGAAGAGGAATATGGAAGCCTGTTTAAAAAGCTTCTGCAAACCTTAAAGGAGGCAAGAAAAGATTTTGAGGGTATAGAAGTAAACAGGGCCCAGAGGAAGCCTCTTATTGGAATCGTAGGAGAGATTTATGTAAGGAACCATCCTTATAGCAATAATGAAATTGTTAAGAGCGTGGAAAGGCTGGGAGGAGAAGTTGAGATACCCAATATTTCTGAATGGTTTAGCCACACTACTGCCACCAGCAAGCTGGATAACTATGTGAAGAAAAATGACCTGTTGTTTAAGATGCTAAACTCGTTTAGCTTTAATGGTAACAGGTATAAGGGAAGTGATAGCTTGGGAGGTTTAGCTACAGATTATTTAAGGTCTGTAAGGTTCTTTATTTCAAACAGGATAAACTACAGGATAATAAACGGTTATTTAAAAAAACTTGACGCTCCCCTACAGGGATTTATAAGAGAAGAGGACTATGATATTTATAATACCTGGGATAATGCTTCCCCTTATATCATAAAATGGTTTGGGGAAGCGGCATTGAGTGTAGGGAAATCTGTTACCTGGATTGAAGAGGGGTGCGATGGCATTATAAATGTGATGCCTTTTACCTGCATGCCCGGCACCATTGTTACCGCAACTTCCAAAAGGATAAGGGAAAAATACAAGGTTCCATGGCTGAACCTAGCTTTTGATGGGCTGGAGCAGGGTACAACTGAAACCCGGCTGGAAGCATTCATGTACCAGGCTAAGTTGTATATGGAAAATAAGGAGAAATAAGGTTGCCCTTTTAGTGTTTTTCCCATGGTAGAATAATGTAAATATAATCTTTATATTTTAAAGTGAAGGGTCTATTTATAACATTTGAAGGACTTGATGGTTCGGGTAAAACAACCCAGATAAAGCTATTGTGCAGCTATCTTAAGGGAAAAGGCCATGATGTTATTTCCACTATTGAGCCGGGGGGAACTGAGGTTGGGCAAAAGATAAGAAAGATACTGCTAAATACTGAAGGTTTGAATATTACTCCTAAAGCCGAAACTTTCTTGTTTCTGGCTTCCAGGGCTGAGCTAGTTTCCAAAGTTATCAATCCTGCCATGGATGAGGGGAAAATTATAATTTGTGACCGGTTTTTTGATTCTACTATTGTGTATCAGGGGATAGCAAGAAATCTTGGAAAAAAGAAGATACTGGATATGAGCTTATGGGCAACTGGCAGCTTAGTTCCGGATATTACTTTCCTGCTTTCAGTCAGGGCAGATGAGGGGGAGATAAGGAAAAAAGGCATGGAGGCAGACAGGATGGAAAAAGAGGAATCTGAATTTAAGAAAAAAGTTTATGAAGGTTACCTGGAACTGGCAAGGGATTTTCCTGAAAGGTTTGTGGTAATAGACGGGGAAAAAGATATAGAAAGCATATTTGGGATAATAAAAGATAGGGTAGAAAAAGAGTTAAAGGACAGATGAGCACATTAGACAATCTGGATTTTTTAAAAGATGATAAGAAAAATTATTCGCAGCTAAAGCTTCTAAAGGAAAACATAAAAAGTGGAAACCTGTCCCACGCATTCCTCTTTTCGGGCAGCAGCCATGGCTACTTGTTCAGCCTTGCTTTAAATTTTGCTGCTGCTGTCAATTGCCAAAATGGAGGGTGTGGCGAGTGCACGGTTTGCAAAAATACCCTCAAGGGCATTTACTCCAACTTGTTTATTGCAGAAGCAGAGGGAAATATACTGACTGTAGATAAAATAAAACAAATACAGAATTTTTCTTCACTTTCTTCCTACCAGAAGGGAAAGAAAATAATAATTGTAAAAGAGGCTGAAACCATGAATGAAGAAGCCTCAAATAAGCTGTTAAAAACCCTGGAAGACCCCCCTGATGAGGATTGCCTTTTTGTGCTGCTAACCGGGGATAAGGCAAAACTTCTTTCCACCATAATTTCAAGGTGCAGTGGGTACAGTTGGAATTTTATAGAAGATGAATCTGTAAGACAAATAGACTTCAGGCCATTGGAAGAAGCTCTGGGAGGAGGTTTGGGGGAAATGCTTTTGGGAAATAAGGCGGCCCCGCTGGATGTTACGGTTAAGGTAAATGAATTTATATCCAGGCTTGAAAAGGAGTTAAAGCATGAAATGGCTGAAGAGTTAAAAAGGGTAAAAAAAAGCGGAGAATCAGATAGCTATATTAAGATTATTGAAGCCAGGCAAAAAAGAAATATAAGCAGGCTAAAAAAGAAAGTAATACAAAGGGCATTTAATTATCTTTCCAACTGGTTAGAAGATATAGTATCTATTAGCTGCGGGGCTAGCAAGAGTGCTTTAAATAATGAGGAAAATTACACTTTCTTTAAAAAAAATGTAAATGATCCCGATATATTAAAAATTTTTAAAATGCTAGAATTAATCGAAAAAAACAGGCGGTACCTGGATAGCTCTATAAATTACGAGCTGGCACTGGATAATATTCTATTAAAATTAAAAAATGTTTTGATGTAAATTCCTTATATCAATATCCCGCCTACGGAAAAAGTCCATGTTGGTTCCGGCTTGTTAACACCCTTTAGGTTATAGAAAAGCTAGAGCAGGCTTTGGCCACCCTGCCTAAATTTAGGCAAGGTAGCACTGTTTCTTATATTAGTAACTCATGTAACTAATTCCAATAACTATTACCAGGATGATTAGCACTATCTGGATAATAATGCCAACTGCCCCGGTTATTATTCCGGCTACATCCATTCTTTTCCCTTTTTTGCTGGATGTCCCTTTCTTTATGCGGTTTAAGTCAATGGCTCCGCAAACAATTCCTGCAATTCCTAAGGGTATGCCCGCTACGAAGGATATTATTGAAAGGATGCCTGTAACCAGTGAAGCGATTGCAAGCCCGTGAGGTTTGTCATTGCCAGCCATGTTGCCTCCCTTAATATATTAAATATTTGTTATATATTTTAATAAGAATCTTTATTTTTTAAAATAGAAATATTTTTAGCCAAATTCTAAGAAAAAATGCTTTCATGGCTACTCCTATAAATTAGGTATGATGTGAGTTTTTTGATATAATAATTTTTTTATTAGAAAATAAAATTTGTGATAAGATTGCAGGCGTTTTTGCGAGGTGGATATATATGAGACTTTGTGTAGGTGTAATATTTAGGGAAAATGGAAGAATACATTATTATGACAGCAACAATATTTCTGTAAAAGTAGGAGATAAAGTAATATGCCATTTGGAAGATTCCCTGGAAATTGGGGAAGTGGTGGCTCCTCCCCAGGATATAGATGAAGAGGGAATTTCAACCCCTTTAAGCAAGGTGATAAGGAAGGCTACCCATTATGACTTGTCAGTGGATGAGATTAATAAAAATAAGGAAAAAGATGGAGTAAAAAAGTTTGAAAAATTGGCCGATAAATACAATTTGCCCATGAAACTTGTTGAGGTCCATGTTTTATTTGACAAAAGCAAGATGATTTTTTATTTCACTTCAGAAAAAAGGGTAGACTTTAGGGAAATGGTAAAAGAGCTTGCTTCAACCTTTAAAATGAGAATAGAGCTGAGACAGATCGGGGTCAGGGATGAGGCAAAAATTATAGGCGGCTTGGGCCCTTGTGGAAGGAAATTGTGCTGCAAGAGCTTTTTAAAGGACTTTGACTCTATTTCAATTAAAATGGCTAAGGACCAGAACCTTCCATTAAACCCTTTGAAAATATCAGGGATTTGCGGCCGGTTAATGTGCTGCCTGAAATATGAATATGAAGACTACAAGAAGTTCATGAGGGAGGTGCCGGAACTGGGCACCAGGGTGAAAACCAGTGTAGGGGCAGGAACCATATGTAATTATGAGCCCCTTAAAAATTGTGTAATAGTTGAGCTTGAAACTGAGACCAAAAAGGCAGTCCCGCTAGATGATATAGAAGTTACGGGCCCGAAAAAAACTAAAGAGTGAGAAGTTAAATAAATTGCCGATGTAGCTCAATTGGCAGAGCGGCTCATTCGTAATGAGCAGGCTACCGGTTCAAGTCCGGTCATCGGCTCCAGGAGGGAACATATTGATAATAAATGATCTAAAAGCCAGGCTGATTAAATATATAAATACCTTATCAGATGATATTGGGAATAATATAGTCAAGGGTGTAACCTTAAGTGAACCCAATAACAGGAAATTTGGGGATCTTTCTACTAATGCTGCCCTGGTACTGGCCAAGCCCCTGAGGAAAAACCCCTTAGAAATTGCCGGAAGTATAAAAGAAGTCATGGAGGATTGGGATGAGATTGGGGATGTTAATGTGGCAAAACCGGGGTTTGTTAATTTTAACCTAAGGGAGAAATTTATCTTATCCAGCCTTGCTGGTGTAAAAGATAAGGATTATGGCAAGAATAATTCAGGCAGGGGGATGGAGGTTAATCTTGAATATGTCAGTTCTAATCCCACAGGAAGTTTGCACATTGGCCATGGAAGATGGGGCGTGCTGGGAGACGTACTGGCAAATCTTTATGAGGCTAGTGGCTATAATGTAGAAAGAGAATATTATGTCAATGATTATGGGACCCAGGTAAAAAAATTCAGTCAATGTGTCAGATGTCTGTACCTGGGCAATTTTAGCGTTGATTTGGCTTACCCCAGAGATGGATACCCCAGGGCTACTGTGGGAAAAGTGGTTGAAAAGATAATAGAAAAGCATGGAAAAGATTTTCTGGTAAGGATAGATGGAGGATTGGATGCTGATTTAGCAAAGCTAGAGAGGGCTTCTGTTAATATTATGGTGTCATCCATCAAGGATACTTTATCCTCGGTGGGGGTTGAATTTGATACCTGGTTTAGGGAAAGCACCCTATATGGGGAAGGTAATTTTGAAAAAGTTATTGAGAGACTGAAAAAAGAAGGGTTGGCATACAAAAAGGAAGGCGCATTATGGTTTAAGTCAGGGCAGTATGGTGATGATAAGGACAGGGTAATAATTAGAAAAGATGGGCTGCCCACTTATTTTGCTTCAGATATTATGTACTTGATAAATAAGGCTGGGAGGGACTTTGATGCCTTGTTCTATATATTAGGGGCTGACCACCACGGCTATGTTAAAAGGCTAGAGGCTACTGCAGAGGCATTAGGCATTGGCAAAGAAAACCTGGTTATAATAATAGGGCAGCTGGTAAGGATTATTAAAGGTGGAAAAGTACTTAAGATGTCCAGGAGAAAGGGCAAGGTTTATACCTTAAGGGATCTAATTGAAGAAGTAGGGAAAGATGCAGTAAGGTATTTTTTTTCCATGAATTCATTTGATACCCCCATGGATTTTGATATTGACTTAGCCAAGCAAAAATCAAACCAGAATCCTGTTTATTATGTCCAGTATGCCCATGCAAGAATAGAAAGCATACTCAAAAACATAAGTGAGAACACCAATTTTGATATTGATAATTTTTCACTGGCAGATATCAGTGCAGATAGCTTGAAATTTACCACTGAAACTGAAAGAAATATGGCCAAGCTTCTGGTTTATTTTCCAGATGAAGTTTATAGCGGGTGTGTAAATAATTCTCCCTATTTTATAACCCAGTACCTTTACAGGCTGGCTTCTGAATTCCATTATTTTTATAACCATTACCGGGTAGTTAACAAAACCGGCATTAACATGGACAGGCTGGCTCTTATACTGCTGGTAAAGCAGGTTTTATTAAAAGGTTTTAAATTAATTGGCATAAGCGCTCCAAAGAAAATGTAGGCAAAAGAAAGGTTAAGCTATGTTATTTCCTATTACTAAACAGATCAAAAAAGACGGCAATCTAAATATTGGGGGCTTAAGTGCTTCCTGGCTGAAGGAAAAGTATGGCACCCCGCTGTATGTGATGGATATTGCTACCATCAAAAAGCAGTGCAGGGATTACCTGGAAAGTTTCAGTTTTGGCGATATTGCTAGCGAGATAATTTATGCTTCAAAGGCTTTTTCCTGCAAGGCCATGTGCCAGCTTATAGAGCGGGAAGGCTTAAGCATAGATGTATCTACTGGCGGGGAATTGTTTATGGCATTGGAGGCTGGTTTTCCACCGGAAAGGATTTATTTCCATGGCAATAATAAATCGGAAGAAGAAATAAGATATGGCCTGGAAAATAATGTGGGCTGCTTTATAGTGGATAATTTTGATGAACTTAAGGTTTTGGGAAAGCTGGCAACAGATTCCGGAAAAAAGCAGGATATAATGTTGAGAATTACCCCGGGTATTAAGGCTTCTACCCATAAGTATATACAGACAGGAATGATTAAGTCTAAATTCGGTTTTGGCATCCATAAGTCTATTGCCCTGGATGCAGTTAAGGAAGCGGAAAATATTGCAAGCTTAAACTTGATCGGGTTGCATAGCCATATCGGATCCCAGATATTTAACTTGAGCTCTTATGGGAGGCTGGTTGAAGTTATGTCCAAGTTTATTAAGGAAGCCGGAAGCAAGCTGGGGGTAAGGATAAGCCGCCTAAATATTGGCGGGGGTTTGGGTATACAATACACCAAGGAGGATAAGCCTCCCACAATTTCAGATTTTTCTAAGTTTATTTCTGAAGCGGTTGGCAAAAGCCAGAAAAAATATGGCATAGACATTGAAAAAATATATGTTGAGCCGGGAAGGTCTATAGTGGGAAATGCGGGAATAACCCTGTATGAGGTAGGAGTTATAAAGGAAATTCCCGGCATTGTAAATTATGCTGCCGTTGACGGGGGGATGTCTGATAATATAAGGGCTATATTATACCAGGCAAAATATGAGGCTTTTATTGCAGATAGGATGGATGCAAAGGGCGAACAAAGAAATTATACAATTGTGGGCAAGCATTGTGAAAGCGGGGATGTCCTAATTGATGATATAACGTTGCCAATATTGGCTAAAGGTGATTTAATTGCAGTTACAGCAACCGGCGCTTATTGTTTTGCTATGGCCAGTAATTATAATGGGCAGACTAAAAGTGCTGTGGTGGCTGTTGAAGACGGAAAAAGCTGGGTATGGGTACAAAGGGAAAATTACAAAGATTTAATAACAGGGAATAGTGGTTTGTATGAATGACAATGGAAATATAAATATAGGATTAATCGGCTATGGCTATATAGCCAGTGGAGTTTATTCGCTTTTGGATAAACAGAAGGACTATATTGCAAGGAAAATAAAGAAAAGGCTGAACATAACCAAGGTGGTTGAAAAAGACCTGAGCAAGGTAAAGGCTCTAAGGAAAAGGTCTGATGTCCAGGTTAGCAATAATGCTTTAGATATTATAGAAGATGAAAACATCGATATTGTGGTTGAGCTGGTGGGGGGTATTGTGCCCGCTTATGATTTTGTAAGCAAGGCATTGGCCAATGGAAAATATGTGGTGACTGCCAACAAGGATCTTATTGCAAATAAGGGACAGAAGCTCTTTGAGTTGGCGGATAAAAACAATGTCGACATATTATTTGAAGCCAGTGTATGCGGGGGCATACCTATAATTGGACCCCTGAAGTCTTCCCTGGCCTCAAATAATATAACTAAAATTGTGGGCATAGTAAATGGGACCACTAATTATATACTGACCAGGATGGAAAAGGACAATCTTTCTTTTGAGGAAGCACTTAAAATGGCCCAGGATTTAGGCTATGCCGAAAAGGCAAATCCTTCTGCAGATATCGAGGGCTATGATGCTGCTTGCAAGCTGGCGATACTTTCTTCAATTGCCTTTAATTCGAGGGTGGTTCTTGAAGATGTATACAGGGAAGGAATTACCAGGATAACCAGGGACGATATAGGGAATGCAAATGAATTGGGTTATAAGATAAAGCTGCTGGCAATTGGGATAGAACAGGATGGCCAAATTATTGTTAAGGTACATCCTGCACTGGTCCCCAAGGAGCATATACTGGCTTCTATTGTTGATACCTATAATGCCATTTATGTTTACGGAAATTATGTAGACCAGGTAATGAGTTATGGCCGGGGAGCAGGAGATAAGCCTACAGCCAGCTCAATTGTAGGAGATATCATAAAAATTGCCAGGAATTACAACCGGCAGGAAAAGGGCAAAATATATGGCTGCAGCTGTTTCGAAAAGAAGCAAATAAAGCCTACCGAAGAGGATATCAGCAAGTTTTATATACTCATGGATGTAGTTGACAAGCCTGGAGTTCTGGCAAAAATTGCCCAGGTTTTTGGTGATAATTCAGTCAGCATAAAATCAATGATTCAAAAACAATCAGCAAGAGAAGGCATAGCCAGGCTCATCTTTATAACCCATGAAGTGGTAAACAAGAATTTCTACAAGGCTATTGATGAAGCGGGAAACCTTGACGTGGTAATTAATGTGCTTAATTCTATAAGGGCTGAGGACCTGGGCTAATGGCAGTTTATTATAAAAGTACCAGGGACACACATAAAGAGAAGAATTCATGTTTTGCCATTGTAAATGGAATTGCTGAAGATGGCGGCCTGTATGTGCCTACGGTTTTTCCAGCACTGGATAGGCCGTGGGAAGAGCTTGCAGGGTTAAGTTACCGGGAGCTTGCTTTTCATGTTATGTCAAAGTTTCTGCCTGACTTTTCAGAAAAAGAATTAAGGGATGCTTTAGCTAAAGCTTATGATAATAAATTTAGCAGCAGCCGAATTGCTCCCCTGGTAAAGAAAAAAAACTTTTATTTTCTGGAATTATTCCACGGGCCCACTCTTGCTTTTAAAGATATGGCATTGTCAGTTTTGCCTCATTTGCTAAAAATTTCAGCAAAGAAGCTTGGTATAGATAAAAAAATTGTCATCCTTACCGCAACTTCCGGGGATACAGGAAAAGCAGCCCTGGAAGGATTTTCGGAAGTTATGGGAACTGAAATACTAGTATTTTACCCCAGAGAGGGGGTAAGCAAAATCCAGGAAAGGCAGATGGTAACCCAGGAAGGGGAAAATACTCATGTTCTTGCCATTGAAGGAAATTTTGATGATGCCCAGAATAAGGTAAAAGAAGTATTTGGAGACAGAAGCTTCAGGGAAGAATTAGCGGAGCAGGGGTATATGTTTTCTTCTGCCAATTCCATAAATATTGGCAGGCTGGTTCCCCAGGTTGCCTATTATGTTTATGCTTATGGGATGCTTTTAAAGCGGGGAGAAATAAGGGAAGGTGAGGAAATTAATTTTACTGTCCCCACGGGCAATTTTGGAAATATCCTTGCCGCTTATTATGCCAGGAAAATTGGGGTGCCAATAGGTAAGCTTATTTGTGCTTCAAACATAAATAATGTGCTCTATGATTTTATAAATACCGGAATATATGATAGGAACAGGGATTTGGTTTTAACTTCATCCCCCTCTATGGATATATTGGTGTCCAGCAATCTGGAGAGGCTGCTGTATGATATAAGTGGCCATGATTCCTCTATGGTTAGAAATTTAATAGATAGCTTAAATAGCAGGGGAAGATATGAAATTAGCCAGAAAATGAAGGAAGGGCTTTCCTGTTTCTATGGCGGCTATTCTACCGAAGAGGATACTTTAAAGGCCATAAGGTCTGCATACTTTGATCTGGATTACCTTATTGATACCCATACTGCAGTAGGCTTTGATGTATACCGTAAGTACTTGGATGAGACTGGTGATAGGAGGAAAAATGTAATTGTGGCTACTGCCAGTCCTTTTAAGTTTCCTGCAGCTGTGATAAAGGCTATTGGGGGAAAGGTTGAGGGCAAAGACGAAATAGCCTTAATTGACGAGCTGTCCAGGCTAACCGGGAGAGGTATCCCTGCCAGGATAGAAGGGATTGGCCAAAAGAAAGTATTGCATAGGCAGGTAATAGAAAAAGATAGGATGAGGCAGGCTATTAAAAATATTTTAAACATCAGTTAGGCATAAATGAAATACTTAGTATTCCTTGTGGATGGAGCGGCAGATTACAAAATAAAAAGTTTAGGCAACAAAACACCCCTTCAAGTGGCAAATAAGCCCAATATTGATTTTCTTGCGGCCCACGGGGAAGTGGGCATGGTAAATACTATTCCTGCAGGAATGCCTGCGGGAAGTGATGTGGCAAACCTTTCTGTAATGGGCTATGACCCTGCCAGATACCATACTGGAAGGTCCCCGCTGGAAGCGGTTAGCATGGGGGTTGAGCTGCAGTCTTCAGATGTTACTTTTAGATGTAACCTGGTTAATTTATCCGGAGGGCCAAGCTATAGTCAGAGGGTAATGGTGGACCATAGTGCTGGCGAGATTACAACCGGGGAAGCAAGGGAAATTATAAGGTCGGTTGCTAAAAAGCTTGGCACTGAATCTATCAGGTTTTATCCTGGGATGAGTTATAGGCATATAATGGTTTGGCAAAATGGCCCGGATAATTTTAGGCTTACTCCTCCCCATGACATCTTGGGAAAGAAGATATCTAGCTATTTGCCTAAAGGTGAAAATGCCAGTATTTTAAAAGATTTAATGCATGAAAGCATTGAAATATTGGAAGGGCATCCCGTAAATAAGAAAAGGAAGCAGCAAGGGTTGAGGGAGGCAAATTCCATATGGATATGGGGGCAGGGAAGACTTCCCCGGCTGGAACCCTTTTATGAAAAATTTGGGATCCACGGTTCGGTTATATCTGCAGTGGACTTAATTAAGGGCATTGGAATTTGTGCTGGGTTAAAGCCTATAGATGTTGAGGGAGCTACCGGAAATATTAATACCAATTTTTCAGGCAAAGCTGAAGCTGCCATGGAAGGGTTAAAAAAGACAGATTTTTTGTATTTACATGTGGAAGCTCCGGATGAATGCAGCCACCAGGGCAATGTTGGGTGCAAGATAAAGGCAATTGAAATTATTGACCGGGAAATCATAGGGCCAGTATTTAGGTTTTTAAAAAATTTAGGCCAGGATTTTAAAATAATGGTATTGCCGGACCACCCTACCCCAATTTCAGCGAGAACCCATAGCCGGGATCCGGTGCCTTTCTTAATTTATAGTGGCGGGGATATAAAAGATAGCCCAGCTAATGTTTTTGATGAATTTTATCCCCAAAAAAATGGAAAAATTGTTGAAAAAGGCTATACTTTATTAAATTATTTTTTAGCTGGATCTTGATTATTTAGCTAAGACAAAGGTATTTGCAGCAGAGCTTGCAGTGGATTTGTCATTATGCTCCAAGTAAAAGGTTTAGGAAATAAAGTTAGAAAAAATATAGGGATAATGTTTTTGATACCAGAAGCAGTTACTGAAAACGCCAGTAAAATTTTAAAAACAGTTTTGCCTGTTTATGGTACTTTCTAAAAAATGCAGCATATTTCGGTTTGGGATGTGCTAAAGGGTTAAATTTAGGCTGGATCCTTTCAGTTTGTTAATAAGTTTATTAACCAATATAATATATTCAATAAGTTGGTATATACAGGTAAAAACAGTATCTAAAGTCATTTTCTATAAAAATGGATATAATTGAAGCAAAAAAAATAACTAAAAAGTTTAACAGCTTTACTGCAGTTGACAATATAAGTTTTGCAGTAAAAGAAGGGGAAATTTTTGGTTTTCTTGGCCCAAATGGTGCGGGGAAAACTACCACTATAAGGGTGCTTACAGGGGTTTTATTACCAGACAGTGGCCGCGCTATTATTGGTGGTGTTGATATGGTTAAAAATCCAATTGAAGCAAAATGCAAAATTGGGGTTATCCCAGAGATTGGCAATACCTATCTTGACCTATCAGCTATTCAGAATATATTGCTAGCCGGGAAATTTTATGGAATAAAGCAAATTGAGCTGAAGAAGAGGGCTTCGGAGTTGTTAGAAAAATTAGGGCTGTATGAAAGAAGAAGCCAGCCGGTGAAGAGTTTTTCAAAGGGCCAGAAACAAAGGATAAGTATTGCATCTGCGATTGTGCACAGGCCAAAAATACTTTTTCTAGATGAGCCCACTTCTGGTCTGGATGTACAAAGCCAGAGACTTATAAGGGACATAATCAAGGAAATGAATGACCTGGGGACCACAATTTTTCTTACCACCCATAATATAGAAGAAGCAAATATATTGTGTGACCAGGTCTGCATAATAAATAACGGCAGAATTGCAGCTATTGATAAGCCTGAAGCCCTAAGAAGCACCATAGAGAAAACAAAGTCTGTACAGGTTTCTTTTAATAAGAAGGTGGAAGATGGGTTTTTAAGGAAGAAAGAATTTATAAGCAAAATAGATAGATACGGGGATAAATTGAGATTATATACAGAAGATCCAGATAAAACAGTAAAGTTTTTAGCAGACTATGCAGAAGATAAGGGTTTGCAAATTCTAACTCTGGAGATACTTAAAGCAAGCCTGGAAGATGCCTTTATCAAATTTGTAAAGGAAAAGAAACATGGGTAAGATCTTACAATCTGTTAGAAGCATATCGGTGGTTACTGAAAAGAATATAAGGATTTATTATTCAAAGCCTCCGGTGATTATATTCGGGCTGCTTTTCCCTTTCTTTATGTTTCTAGCATTTCTTTTGGGAAGGCAGGTTGACTTATATAATTTCTTTCCGGGATTTATAGCTATGTCTTTATTTTTTACTTCCTCCTCGGTTGGACCTTTAATTACGCCGTGGGAAAAGACAGCCGGTACTTATGAGAGGCTGCTGTCTTTTCCGGTAACTATAAGTACCATGATACTTGGCGATACTATTGCCGGAATGATTTTTGGGATCGGCTTAAATGCCATCCTTGTAACTGTAGGCATTTTTGCCCTGGGTTATAGTGTTAATATTTTAATTTTGATTTTAGGAATAATAGTTTCTGCTTTCGTGTTTTCCTGCCTGGGTGTTTTTCTGGCTTCACCTTCTTCAAAAAATCCTTCAAACATAATGATGCTTTCCAGCATAATACGTTTCCCCCTTATATTTATAAGCGGTATATTTATACCTTTAGAACAGCTGCCATTGGCTGGCAGAATCTTATCTTATTTCTCCCCCATAACTTATCTTGTAGATATTTTTAACTACAGCCTGAAAGGGACGCATAATATTAACCTGGGAATAGATTTTCTGGCATTAATTGCTTTTGCGGCTGTATTTTTAATCTTTGCCAATATTTTCCACAAGAAAAATTTGCTCAAAGGCTTGTAATTATTTTCTGAAGGATATCAAACTTGTTTTTTGCTAATATAGTAGGTGGTAAATTAAAGGTTGGGAGAAAATATGGCAGAAAAAAAAATGAGCACTGGTAAAATAATAGGAATAATTATAGGAGGCCTAGCCCTTTTGTTTGTTTTTTCGGGGGGTTGTTTTGTTTTGGGCCTTCTAAGCGGGAGTTTATCAGATACTTCCGGATACAGGCAAGGCAATATTTATGAGATAAATATAGAAGGTGTTATTACTGGTACTGAGCAAAGTGGTATTTTGGGTGGAGGCGCTACCACTCCCAAGGAAGTAATAGCACAGCTGGATATTGCTGAAAAAAGCAATAATATAAAGGCAATACTTCTAAGGGTTAATAGTCCCGGAGGAAGCCCTGCAGCTTCCCAGGAGATATACCAGGAACTGAAAAAGGCTGAAAAGCCAGTAGTGGTATCTGTCAGTGACACTTGTGCCTCAGGGGCATATTATATCTCATGTGCTGCAGATAGAATAATTGCCAATCCTGCTTCATCTGTGGGAAGCATAGGAGTGGTCATGCAAGTCCCGAACCTGGAAGGGTTATATGACAAACTCGGTATTGAGTATACAACCATAAAGCAGGGAAAGTATAAGGATATGGGGAATACAAGCAGGGAAATAACCGGGGAAGAAAAAAAGCTTTTAGAGGAGCAGACAAAAAAGATATATGAGCAATTTATCTCTGATGTGGCAGAAAGCAGGGAGATTAGCAAAGATAAGGTGAAAGAACTTGCCACCGGCTGGGTCTATTTGGGTAGCGAAGCAGTTGGTTTGGAGCTGATAGATGAGCTGGGAACTTACAAGGATGCTATTAATGTGGCGGCTGAACTTGGAGACGTAGTTGGTGAGCCAATGGTGGTTTCTGCCCAGGAATTTTCTTTTTATGATATTTTACTGCAATATTATCTGGGTGGCATATTAAGTAGGCTAAAATTATTTAATTACTTATACTAGGCACCAGCGCCCTTGAAAAGGGGGAATTAGTTAGTTAAAATAATAATTGCTTAACAGGCGGCCTATGATGGTTCACTCACGTGGACCATCAGGCTGAAGAAATCGGCAGATAGTTAGACAAATTTGTTACAATATGCTACTATTCTTATTCTGAAGAAGTTTTGAAAATTTAATATTGCCATTAAAGCCTTTGAACAGGAATAGTAAGTGCTAAGCAGCATACAGAGAACCGCTAGCAGGTGAGAATGCGGTTGCAAGGCTGGTAACTGAATGGGCCTGGGAGGTGCTTGGCTGAAATCTTATTGAAAGTATGCTGAGACGGTTTCCACCGTTAACGTGGGATAGGATATCATGGGTATCTGAAAGAGAGTATAGGAGAAGGTTCTCCTATAAAATAGAGTGGCACCGCGGGAATTTACCTCTCGTCTCTATAGAATATTAGAGATTGAGAGGTTTTTTTATTTTTAAATATTTTAAGAAAGGAGAAAGCAAATGAATGATAGAAAAATAATATTATCAGAAAGTGAGATGCCTAGGGAATGGTACAATGTAAACCCTGACCTACCTAAGCCATTGGATCCGCCCTTGCATCCAAAAACAGGAAAGCCCCTTACACCTGATGATCTTTCCATTATGTTTCCCATGGAACTGATCATGCAGGAAATGAGCCAGGAGAGGTTTATTAAAATTCCAGAAGAGCTTTTAGAGATTTACGCTATTTGGAGGCCTACTCCCCTGGTAAGGGCTAAAAACCTGGAAGAGTATTTGGGGACGCCTGCAAAAATATTTTATAAAAATGAAAGCGTCAGCCCTGCGGGAAGCCATAAACCTAATACTGCTGTAGCTCAGGCTTACTATAATAAAAAAGAGGGGGTTAAAAAGTTAACTACCGAAACCGGGGCAGGCCAATGGGGAAGTGCCCTGGCATTTGCAACCAATATTCTGGATTTGGATTTGACTGTTTACATGGTAAGAATAAGCTACAATCAGAAGCCATACAGGAAGACCATGATGAGAGTATGGGGAGCAGATGTACATGCTTCACCGTCTGATAGGACTGAATCCGGAAGAAATATACTGGCAAAAGATCCAGATTCTTCAGGGAGCCTGGGGATTGCAATTAGTGAAGCAGTTGAAGAGGCTGTAAAGTCTGACGATACCAATTATTCACTGGGAAGCGTTCTAAACCATGTCCTGATGCACCAGTCAATAATTGGTCTGGAGACAAAGAAGCAATTTGAAAAGGCAGGCCTTTATCCAGATGTTTTAGTAGGTTGCGTGGGAGGGGGAAGTAATTTTGCAGGCTTTGCTTTTCCGTTTTTGCCTGATAAGTTTGGAGGCAAAGATATTAAAATATTAGCTGTTGAACCTATAGCCTGTCCAACCCTTACCAAGGGCCCTTATGCTTATGATTACGGCGATACAGCAAAAATGGCTCCAATTGCAAAGATGTATACCTTGGGCCATGATTTCATCCCGGCTCCCATACATTCAGGGGGTTTGAGGTATCATGGAATGGCTCCCCAGATAAGCCTGCTTTGCAATGAGAAGGTTATTGAGGCAGCAGCACTAATGCAAAATCCTGTTTTTGAAGCGGCAGTAACTTTTTCAAAAACAGAAGGTATAATACCTGCCCCCGAAACCGCACATGCAATCAGGGCTACTATTGATGAAGCCCTGAAGTGCAAACAGACAGGGGAAGAAAAAGTAATTGCATTTAATTTTAGCGGGCACGGTCATTTTGATTTAAGTGCTTATGAGAGTTACCTGGATGGAAAACTAGAGGATTACGAGTATCCGGATGAGAAGATAAAAGAATCACTAGAGCAACTTCCTAAGGTCTAAAAGCCTTCTAGCTCTTGCCAGGGCAGTGTGTCTCTTCCATTGCCCTGGCAAAAAACTACTTGATTTTTTAACAATTTACATATATCATCATTACTACAATTTGAACAAGTAAAATAAACAATGAATTTTCTTCATAGGTTTTTCAAAAAAAGTGGTGATAAAGTGGTGCGATTATTGCAAATGCCTTTGCTTTTGTCTAATTAGTCCCTTTTTCACTTTTGCTGTCCAATAAGTCGTGGATAAGCAGATTTACAAATATATTTGAAAGAATCTAGCTTGTATTTTAGATGAAAGGTATGTTTTATAATGAATGAAATGAACAAAGAAATATTAACTGATAAAAAATTAGGAGAACTGAAGGAAATAGCTAAAGAATTGGATATTTCCGGTTTTTCCAAGCTGAAAAAAGATGAACTGATACAAAGAATAATAGAGACAGTCTCAGATAATGGAGAAGACCCCAAAACAGAGGAAAAGGAAACTGTTCATAAGAAGATGAAAAATGGAATGGTAGTTGAGAAAAAAATAATAAAGAATGACGGAAAGACTAAAGAACTAGAAGTATATGAAAAAAATATGAAAGGGATACTGGATATACTAAGTGATGGTTATGGATTCCTTAGGGTTGACGGATATCTTCCAGGCTCTAATGATATATATGTATCCCAGTCCCAGATCAGGAGATTCAGATTGAGACAGGGGGACGAAGTTTACGGCCAGGTAAGGCCGCCAAAAGATAATGAAAAATACAATGCCTTAATAAGGATTGAAAAGGTAAATAACGGGGATCCTGAATATATTAGGAAAAGATCTCCATTTGAATCCTTAACTCCCATATATCCGCTGGACAGGCTGAGACTGGAGACAAAGCCTGATAATGTTGCTCCTAGGGTAATAGACTTGGTTGCTCCCATAGGTAAGGGGCAGAGGGGGTTAATTGTTTCGCCGCCAAAGGCAGGAAAGACTACTATACTAAAAGAGCTTGCCAATAGCGTGGCTACAAATAATTCTGAAGTCCATATAATTGTCCTCCTGGTCGATGAAAGGCCTGAAGAGGTAACTGATATGGAAAGATCGGTAAGGGGCGAAGTAATAAGCTCTACTTTTGATCAGCCTTCCGAGAATCATATTCAGGTTTCAGAGCTTGTATTGCAAAGGGCAAAAAGGCTGGTGGAGCATGGGAATGATGTATTGATACTGTTAGACAGTATCACTAGGCTAGCCAGGGCTTATAACCTAACCATTCCTGCAAGTGGAAGGGTCCTTTCAGGTGGTGTTGATTCTACAGCACTGTTCCCTCCTAAAAGCTTTTTTGGGGCAGCTAGAAATATTGAGCATGGTGGTAGTTTAACTATACTTGCTACTGCCCTTATTGAAACGGGAAGCAGAATGGACGATGTAATTTTTGAAGAATTTAAAGGAACCGGAAACATGGAACTGAAACTTGACCGGTCATTGGCAGATAAGAGGATTTTTCCTGCAATTGATGTTAATAAGTCAGGGACCAGAAAAGAAGAGCTGCTGATGGACAAGGAAGAAGCTTCACTGGTGTGGAGGCTTAGGAGGATTATCCATGAAAAAGAGCCAGAAGTAGCTATTGAGCAATTAATAGATTATGTCAAGAAAACCAAAACCAATAAAGATTTCCTCAATGCCTTAAAAGCAAGTTTCCAGAATAACAAAAAGACCCTTTAGAACATTTATTAGTTGTTATTTACTGTTATATGCATTTATGGTATCATTTTCCACTTGAGTATTAATGATAAGAGGTGTTTAGTGATGAAAAAAGATATACATCCGGATTATATGGAATGTACTGTTACTTGTTCATGCGGGAATAGCTTTAAAACAAGATCTACCCAGGAAAATTTAAAGGTAGAAATTTGTTCTAATTGCCACCCTTTTTATACAGGTAAGCAGAAATTAGTTGACTCTGGAGGAAGAGTAGAAAGATTTAAGAAAAGGCTTAATAAAAAAAAGAAATAAGGGATGAAAGTAAAATTACTGAGGCATACCAGTGAGCCGGAAAAAATGGTGGCTTTAGCTGCTAGGCTTTGTTATTCCCCAGTGGGAATTGAGCAACTCAGCGGGGAAATGGATGCAGAGGAAATTGATAAGCTGGTAAAGTTTGTCATAAAAAGCGGACATCTTTCTACTACTGAGCATATTAGCTTTACTTTTGCTATTGAAGGAGTTTCCAGGGCTTTAACCCATCAACTGGTTAGGCATAGACTGGCCTCCTATAACCAACAATCACAAAGGTATGTTGAGTTTAAAGACAGGCTTGATTATGTAACTCCTGCTTCAATTAAAAATGAAGAGAAGCTTAATAAAAAATACGAGGATATGCTTGATAATATACATGCTTTCTATAAGCAGATGCTCCAGTCGGGAATAGAGGCAGAGGATGCCAGATATATTTTTCCCAATGCAGCTGAAACTAAAATTATTGTTACCATGAACGGCCGGGAACTTCTACATTTCTTTACTGTGAGGTGCTGCAATAGGGCACAATGGGAAATAAGGGACCTTGCTACTAAAATGCTTAAGCTGGTTAAAAAGGTAAGTCCAGTGGTTTTCTTAAATGCAGGTCCCAATTGCCTTAGGGATCCTTGTCCTGAAGGCAAATTTACCTGCGGGAATCCCCCAAAGGCAAGTGATTTTAATGGGCAATAATAAGTTTCAGGTGGGAGGCCAGGCTGTAATTGAGGGCGTAATGATGAAAAGTAAGCATTATTGGTCTTTAGCAGTTAGAAAGCCTGATTCCGACATTTCAGCAAAAGTATACAAGGCGAAGCCCTTAGCAGAAAAATATCCAATTTTAGGTTATATATTTATAAGGGGAGTTGTTTCTCTTGTAGAAACCATGGCTTTAGGTTTTAGGGCTTTAAGTTATTCAGTAAATGAAGCTACTGATGAAGATATCCAGTTTACTAAGAAGGAAATGTCTATCTCCATAATTATTGCCGTACTGTTTGCAGTTGGAGTCTTCTTTGTATTACCCACTCTTATTGGGAGAAGTTTTAGCGGTTTTTTCCCCAATGCTTTTGTTTACAATCTCTTGGAAGGGCTGGTAAGGATAGGGTTCTTTTTAGTCTATATTGCCATTATTTCTTCCATTAAGGATATAAGGAGGATATTCCAGTACCACGGGGCAGAGCATAAAACCATACAGGCATATGAGAACGGTGAAGAACTGGTGCCGGAGAAGGTGAAAAAATATAGGAGGCTCCATGTGCGGTGTGGCACAAGTTTTCTGCTTATAGTAATGTTTGTGGCAATATTTGTATTTGCCCTTTTGGGAAAACCTCCTCTTATCTGGCGTATTGTCTCAAGAATCTTGCTTATACCGGTTATTGCCGGTATCTCTTATGAGCTAATAAAGGTTGCAGGGAAATTTAATAAGTATAAAATTGTAAATGTGATTTTTTACCCTGGGCTGCTTTTGCAGAGGATGACCACCAGGGAGCCTGATGAAGGACAGCTGGAAGTTGCAATAAAGTCTTTTGAAAAGGTAATTGAGGCTGAAAAAAATTTTGAGAAGGCGGGTTAAAAAATGGCAGACTTATTAGAAAAGCTAAAAATTTATGAAGATAAATACAAGGAAGTAATGCAAAAATTATCGGATTCCGGGATAACCCAGAATCCTGAGAAAATAAAGGAATATGGAAAAATGGCTTCCGAACTTGAGGAGTTGGTTAAGGCTGCCAAAAAATACAGGAAGCTAATAAGTTCTATTGGGGATGCAAACGAGATGCTATCCTCTGAAGAAGATGAGGAGATGGCAGAATTCCTGCAAGAAGAGCTTGAGAAGAACCAAAAAGAAAAAAAGAATTTAGAGAAAAAAATAAAGATGCTTATGACTCCAAAAGACCCTAATGATAAAAAGAATGCAATTATAGAAATAAGGGCTGGCGCTGGGGGAGATGAGGCAGCCCTATTTGCTGAGGATCTCTACAGGATGTATACAAAATTTGCAGACAGCAGGGGCTGGAGACATGATGTGCTGAGCTCAAACAGCTTGGGGATAGGCGGTTTTAAGGAAATAATTTTTAGTGTTGAAGGAAAAAATGTCTATGGAATAATGAAGTATGAATCAGGAGTGCACCGGGTGCAAAGAATCCCGGTTACCGAGTCCGGGGGAAGGATACACACTTCTACTGCTACAGTAGCTGTGTTGCCTGAAGCTGAGGATGTTGAGGTAAATATTTCACCTCAGGATGTAAGAGTTGATGTATTTAGGTCAAGCGGCCCAGGGGGCCAGTCGGTTAATACAACTGATTCTGCGGTTAGGCTTACCCATGTCCCTACAGGCATAATGGTTAGTTGCCAAGATGAAAAATCACAGCTCCAGAACAAAGAGAAGGCTTTTAGAATTTTAAGGACCCGGATTAAAGAGATGGAAGAGCAGAAGCAGATGGATGAACAGACTGAAAACAGGAGGATGCAAATTGGTAGTGGAGATAGAAGCGAAAGGATAAGAACCTATAATTATCCCCAGGGCAGGATTACAGATCACCGGATAAATTTAACTTTATATAAACTGGAAAATGTCTTGGAGGGCAACCTGGAAGAGCTCATAAGTGAATTACGCACAGAGGACGAGGAAAAGAAAATTGAAAAACTAGGGGTATAGGTTTTGCAGACCTGGACCGTTAAAAAGTTATTAGATTGGTCGATAAATTATTTTAAGGAAAAAAGTGTATCCCAGGCAAGGCTGTCATCAGAATTACTCCTTGGTTCTGCTTTAGGTTTTTCAAGAATGCAGCTTTACCTGAATTACAATTACGCTCCTACCCAAAAGGAGCTGGACAAATTCAAGAAATACATATTAAAAAGACTTCAAGGTGTTCCTATCCAATATATTTTGAAGGAAGCTCATTTTAGAAAAATAAAGTTGTATGTAGATGAGAATGTATTAATACCCAGGCCCGAAACCGAGCTTGTTGTGGAGAAAGCGGTTGAGGCTATTGGCAGATTAGCAAAAAATAGGGATAAAGTTGAAATTTTGGAAGTAGGAGTGGGCAGCGGGGCAATATCCTTAAGTATTTTATTTGAACTTAAAGGCTTAAATTACAATATTTTAGCTACTGACAACAGTGAACAGGCAATAAGGGTGGCTCAAAAAAATGCAGACAATATACTGGACAAAGAAGAATTGGAAAGAATAAAATTTAGCCTTTGCGACATTTTACCGGAGGAATCTGGTAAATTTGACTTGGTAATTTCTAACCCCCCTTATATAACGGTTAATGATTATGAAGGTCTGCCCAAAGAAGTAAAAGATTATGAGCCAAAGCATGCCCTACTAGCCGGGGAGACCGGAAGGGAAGTCTATGGCCAAATAATGGATAAGGCTGGGGTTGAAATAAATAGCGGTGGCTATATGATTTTTGAAATTGACCCTGGTTTAGCTAAGAGCTTGCGCAAGTTAGCCGAGGACAGGCTTTCTGCTAAAAACATAAGTGTTTACCAAGACTACAATGGCAGAGACAGAATACTGACCATAGAAGTATAGCATTACATTTGATTTTTTTAAAAAGCGTAATTTGTTGAATGGATTTTTTTATTGGGCTGTAAACTCTGTTATTGGAGAGGTCAAGCTTGGATAGTGCTGCCATTGTAGCAATCGTTATATTTGCTTTAACTTACATTACCATTGCCACCGGGAAGGTAAACAGGACCGTAATAGTATTTATTGGCGGACTGCTTTTATTGCTGTTTGGAGTGTTTGATATTAAAACGGCGGTAAGTTTTATTAGCTGGGAAACAATAGGGCTTCTTTCCGGCATGTTTATAATGGTAGCATTGCTTTCAGATCCGGTGTTTTTTAGTTTCCTGGTTTTAAAGGGGGCTAAGTTTTAAAGTATTCCCCAACCAAGATATTTTTATTTTTTTCCGTACTTACCGGCTTTTTTATTGACTTTTATGGATAGTATTACGGTTATGCTATTTTCCGCCTGCTTCAATTTATTATGCAGGATGATAAAGATAGGTCCTGCTCCTTTAGCGGTAACCGAAGTAATAATGGCAAATATCGGAGGCTCTGCTACTTTAGTTGGTGATTCACCTAATGTAGTACTGGGACTTAGGCTTGGCTTTTATTTTAATGATTTTGTGATCAAAAACGGACTAATTTCTCTAGTGGCTGGGGCTGCAGCCTTATTTGTTTATATATTGCATAATCAAATGGGACAGTATTGCACAAGGAATTCCCCAGTATTGCAGAGCAAAATTCCCCACTTTTGCAAGAGAGGCTATTGAAGATATGCGGCAACTGAAAATATCATAAAGCTTGTGGGAGTTCCACCTTTATCAATTATGGTGTGGCTGTATCCCTGGAAGCTGATATTGGAAAAAATTTTACCCCTATTGGAGCTTCTGTCAATGTAGTGGCTTACACTACTATGGAGAAAAGGGGTAGAAGCATCGGCTGGGGTTGTAGCTTAAGCTAACAGTGCCTGCAACATTAATTGCCATAGCTATTTCGAACTTGGGAATATATATTAAATATATAACAGGTTTTTATTGATCAAAATTTTGGTAAATGGGAAACTCTTCCATTAATTTGCTTACTTTTTTCTTTGCTTCCTTTAATTTTTTCTTATTGTCTCTATTGTGGAGGGCAAAAGAAATTATCTCGCCTATCCTGTACATTTCATCAGTACCCATGCCCTGAGTGGTAACAGCGGCAGTTCCTATCCTTATACCACTGGTAACGGTGGGGCTTTTTTGGTCATGGGGTATAAGATTTTTGTTTATAACTATACCACAGGATCCAAGTGTGCCTGTTGCTTCAAATCCGGTTAGCCCTTTATTGGTAAGATCGATTAAAAATAGGTGGTTGTCTGTTCCGCCTGATACAATTCTAAATCCTTCGTCTTTTAAAGAGCTGCATAAAGCCTTGCAATTTTTTACTATATTTTTAGCATAATCTTTGAATGAATCCTGCAGTGCTTCTCTGAAGCAAACTGCTTTTGCAGCAATTACATGCATTAATGGGCCGCCTTGTGATCCAGGAAAAATTGCCTGGTTAAGCAGGTCCTTGTATTTCTTGTCAGCTATTATTAATCCCCCTCTTGGCCCCCTTAGGGTTTTGTGGGTGGTTCCTGTAGTAAAGTCTGCAATATTTACTGAGGTAGGGTGCACTCCTCCTACAATAAGGCCGGCAATGTGGGCAATATCAGCCATAAGGTATGCCCCAACTTCATCTGCTATTTCCCTGAATTTTTTAAAATCTATGGTTCTCGAATAAGAGCTAGCCCCTGCAATTATTAATTTAGGCCTTACTTTCTTGGCAAGTTTTCTTACGTTTTCATAATCGATCCGTTCTGTTTCCTTATCAACATTATAGCTATGTATGTCAAAATATTTGCCTGACAAGTTGTGGATTTGTCCGTGGGAAAGATGGCCACCGTCTGTTAGGCTCATGCTTAGTATTTTGTCATATGGCTTGAGCACAGCTACATAAATTGCGGTATTGGCATTTACTCCGCTATGGGGCTGGACATTGCTAAAGCTTGAGCCAAAAAGCTTATTTGCCCTATTAATTGCAATACTTTCAACTTCATCTACATATTCACACCCACCATAATACCTTTGATGGGGATAGCCTTCTGCATACTTGTTAGTAAGCACGGTTCCCATGGTTTTAATAACTTCCTGGGAAGTGTAATTTTCAGATGCTATAAGCAGCAGTTTGCTTCTTTGCCTGTCAAGCTCCTTGCTTATTATTTTCTGAACTTCTATATCCTTTTCTTTATTTAAGGTATGGTTTTTTGTTTTAGTAGCCACGTTTACAAATCCTTTCTTCAATACCTTTTATTTTTTGGACTCTTCTTAAGTGCCGTTCTTCTTTACTTTTTGGGGTATCAATAAAAGCTTTTGCTATTTTAGCACATTCTTCTTTATTTAAGAATCTGGCACCTAAACACAAAATATTAGCGTCATTGTGTTGCTTGGTTAAGGCTGCAATTTCAGGCTTATGGCATACTGCCGCCCTTATTCCTGGAAACTTATTTGCAGTTAAACTCATTCCAATGCCTGTGCCACAAATTAGTATGCCCAGCTCTGCCTTTTTTTGCAGTAACCCTTCAGCTCCCTTTATTCCAATATCTGGATAGTCTATGCTTTGGGGGCTGTTTGTACCTATATCGGTTACCTGGTGGCCAAGCGAGGACAGGTATTTAATAAGGTATGATTTATGACTTATGCCTGCATGGTCTGAGCCAATTATTATATTCATTAAACTTTTCTAGTATTATGTGAAATTATTATCAAAAAGGTAATTAAAAATAGTTATTATATTATCTTTAATTTTTTTTGCAATACCCAGGTAGTCTTCCAGGTCCATCCCGTGGGGATCAATAATATCCAGCTCTTCTGTGGTTACCAGTACATCCCTGTTTATATTTTTTAGTGTATATATTTTATTTTTAACAAATTCCAGGTTGAGTTCCCGCACTTTTTTAACATAATTTTTGGGCTTTCTCCTATAAATTCTTTCAGACTGGAGATATAGTATTATGTTTGACAGTTCAAGCAGGGTAAAGATCTTTTTTTGGTCTATATCGTTGAAATTTTTAATTATAGCGTTACGGTGATTGTCTGCCATGGTCAGGACCAGGTCTGAATATTTTATTATATTATGGCTGATTTGAGTGGGCTTTGAGGTTATGGTAGGAACGTTTATGCTTTTAAGGGTTAGATAAGAATTCCTGGGAACGCTTCTGGTGATAACATATATCCCAGAACTTATTATATTTATTTTATTCCTTAAAATTTTATTCTTTTTTAAATAATTATTGTCCAGCAGGTATTTGCCAATAGCTTCTGCTATATAGCTTCTTCCGGTGTTACCGCTGCAAACAAAACTAATATTTATAATGTCTTCTAAAGTCATAATAACTAATTTACCAGTTTTATATATATTAATATATATTTTATAATACCTTCCCTTATTATGGTAGGGGGCTGCCTATAGTATCTATACCTGCAAGTTAGGAGCCAATCTATCTCCATATTCTACCACTAAATTTATTTTTTTTAAGACGTTATTTGGACCTTTTTTTAAATAAATCTGCTAGGCAGGCTTTGGCCTTAAATGGGTAATGATGAGGATCTATAAAGGGTGTACAGGAACCAGTTTTTATTCCAATAACCGAAAAAGCTCTGGTTAAAAGACCTAAGCCATAAAGACGGAAACGGGTAAAAACAAAAAATCAGAGTATGTTTATATTACCCTAATTTCCCGTAT
>JBNJCV010000003.1:0-54505 GCA_051744245.1 Actinomycetota bacterium
AGGATACTAAAAATTACTCCAATAATTGCCACCATTACGATGTCTAGGGTATTCCATCCGTATTCTTTTTTTAGACTTTTATCATTCATGCTTCCTCCTTATATTTCCTTAATAATTAATAATTGTCCACTGGTAATATCTATAAAGGCTTTATTTTGGGTAAAAACATTGCTGATGCCCCTTACCGGGCTAAAGTATAGTTTTTCGTTCTTAAGGTTGTATTTTAAGCCCTCAACTTTTTTAAAATGAGTATACGGGGTAAGCGAAAACAGGGAAATTAATTTGCCTACATCTCCATTAATTTCAACAGGTTCTTTTATGGCAAAGATTTCGTTTGTTTCGGTCAAAATCCTCACATCTATGCCAGATAGGAAAGGGGAGGATAAGAGAACAATATTTGCAAGACTATGGTCAACCCTGTTTCCAATAGCTCCTATAATTAATATTTCTTTAACCTGGTATTTCAGGGCAGCCTGCAATGCCAGCTGGGTATCAGTTTCATCCTTTTGGGGCGGTTCACTGATAAATACTGCATCTTTGTTCAGTGATTTAATATTTTTCTGGGTCTTTTGGCTAATACTGTCCATATCGCCTACTACCAGATCCGGGACAAGCTCTAGTTTCAGAGCATTATCTGCGCCACCGTCAGCGCTTACTATAAGGTTATTCTGGCTGAAACCATACCTTGCTATATGCTTTTTAATTATATTAAAGTCTTCTATATTGCCATTGGTAACTACAACTGCTTTTTGGTACCTTTCCATTTTTTCCCCTTTCCATAAAAAAACTGCTAACCCAGCGAAGGTTAGCAGCTATAATTTTTGCTTCCCTACGCTAGTATTACCCAGTTCAGGTTAAGGGGTCGATAGCTTTTGCTATCCTCTCAGCTATTTCTAGCTCCCCCAGCTTATTTTATTTTCAAAGAATTTTCTTTATAATGTTACAAGTAGGATTATATTACCTTGGAAAAAAAAGTCAAATGGCTGTGATTGCTATGGAACTAACAGAACGTAAAAAAGAAATACTAAAAGAGGTAGTGGTTAACTTTGTTGAAGGTGCTGAACCAGTGTCATCTAAAATGGTGCTGGAAAATTCAGCGCTTGACATAAGTTCTGCTACCATAAGAAATGAGATGTCTGAGCTTGAAGATATGGGTTATCTGACCCATCCCCATACTTCTGCCGGGAGGATACCTACAGATAAAGGTTATAGGTTTTATGTTGATAACCTGATGGATAAAAGTATTGCCAAAAGGGAAGAAGGGGATCTGCCTTCAATAAATTTTGATTTTTCAAAAGACCTGGAGATTGAGGCTATTTTGAAAAAAAGCTCTAAAATGCTAGCCCAGTTTACTAATTACCTGTCAATGGTGGTAGCCCCAACTTTAAACCAGAGCAGGTTTAGGCATATTGAATTACTAAAATTCCAGGATACCAGCTTCCTTATGGTCTTAATTACTGACAGCGGCCGGGTATATAAAAGGCATTTTAGCCTGTCAGGTTCCTATACTAGTATGGATCTTCAGGGAGTGGCCAATATCCTTAATATGCAGCTAAAGGATAAGCCAATTGTGGACATAGATATGGAATCAGTTGAAGTTCCCAAAAGCGATGCTTATCTAATAATACTGGTAAAAAAGGTAGTGGAACTTATAAAGGATTATGCCAATGCCGGCATGCAGTATAACAGGATATTCATGCATGGGGCCTCTGGGGTTTTAAACCAGCCGGATTTTATTGATCTAGCTAAAATCCGTAAGGTACTTAGGTTTATCGAGAATGAATACCTGCTCATGAAATTGCTATTGGATTCTTCCAGTAAACGGGAATTTATAATAAAGATTGGGTCTGAAATTTTTGATGAAAGCATAAGTGATCTAAGCTTGATAGCTTCAAAATACAAAATACATGACAAATCCTCTGGAGCGATTGGGGTCCTTGGCCCTAAAAGGATGGATTATCCCAAGGTAATCCGTATTTTGGATATCTTTAGGGTAAACCTTAGCGATTATTTTGGATCAAAATCCTGAATTTTGAATAATTGCAAAAATTTAGTAAAATGCTATATCGTTCCTAAATTTATAAAGAATTAACTTGAGGTGGTTTTTAAGTGGCTAATAAAAGAGACTATTATGAAGTGCTCGGTGTTTCAAGGGACTGTTCAAAAGCTGAGCTTAAAAAAGCATACAGGAAACTTGCGCATAAGTATCATCCTGATGTGAACAGCAATGATCCTGAAGCCGAGGAAAAGTTTAAGGAAATATCTGAGGCTTATGCTGTATTAAGCGATGACCAGAAAAGGGCGCAATATGATAGGTTTGGTTTTAGCAATAATTTATTTGACGAATCAGACTTTGGCAGCGTATTTTCTGAATTTGGTTTTGGGGATATTTTTGATATGTTTTTCGGAAGCAGTTTTGGTGGCGGCTTTTCAACCAGGACCAGAAGGCAAAGGCGCAGGCAAGGCTCTGATGTTTCTGCCTCAGTATCCATAGAATTCAAGGAAGCTGCTTTTGGAGTAAAAAAAGATGTTGAATTCTATGCTGATGAGATATGCGATAAGTGTAATGGCAGCAGAAGCCAGAGCGGAGAAGGGACAGTTACCTGTACAGCTTGCGGAGGCACAGGGCAAGTTAGGACCCAAAGGCAAACTTTTATAGGAAGCGTAGTTACTGCCTCTACCTGCAAGAATTGTAATGGTACCGGCAAGGTGGTAAAAGATCCCTGTAAAAAGTGCGGGGGAAATGGATATTACAGGCAGAAGAAAAAAGTCAGGGTTGACATTCCAGCTGGAATACATAATGGGGACAGGCTAAGAGTTACCGGGAAAGGCAATTCCTTAGGCAAGGGCTCAATGAAAGGGGACCTTTATGTGAACGTAAAAGTTAAGCCCTATCCCGGGATGAGAAGAGATGGTGATAATGTAGTCTCTGATGCAGAGATTTCTTTTGCCCAGGCTGCTCTTGGCTGTAAGCTTAAGGTGGAAACCCTGGATGGTGAAGAAGAGTTGGTCATAAAACCGGGAACACAGCCTGGAACTAAGAAAATATTTAAAGCTAAAGGTATGGTGCAGCTTAATGGCTACAGGAGGGGTGACCATATAGTAAATATTAAGGTAAAAATCCCCACGCGTTTAAGCAAGGAAGAAATAGAATTACTTTCCAGGTATGCTGAAGGCAGGGGAGAGAAAGTCGGCGACGGAACTAAAAATTTCTTTTCGGGCTTTAAGAATGCCTTCAGGAAATAAATAATTTTTATACTTTGTCATGAGTTATGCATTTTTTTTTGTAAATCCCAATGACATTTCAGGCAACACTATTGTTTTGCGCGGCCAGGATTATAATCACCTGGCTAATGCCCTTAGGGCTAAAACCGGCGACATAGTGGAAGTTTCTGATAACTCCTCTTATAGGTATACTTGCAGGATTGCTGAAATCAGGCAAGGGAAAGCAGTGCTGGAAGCCAAAAAGAGGGAAAAAATTAAAAGAATCTCCCCTCAAATAACTCTGTTTCAGTGCATAATTAAAAAAAATGCTATGGAGTATTTGATACAGAAGGCAACAGAAATTGGAATAGATAAAATTATTCCCGTGATGAGCAAGCGGGTGGTGGTTGACAAAAAAATTCTTAGAAAGGCTGAAAGATGGAATAAGATTGCAGAATCTGCATCCAAGCAGAGCGGGAGGAGTATTTCAAGTAAAGTATTAGCTCCGGTTAGTTTAGAGGATATCCAGCCAGGCGATTATGACTTGTTTTTCATACCATATGAGCAGAAAAAAGAAAGGAACAGTTTTGCCGACGCATTGAAGCATGAGCAGGCCAGAAACATTGGATACCTTATTGGGCCGGAAGGAGGTTTTGAGACAGGGGAAGTGGACTTATTAATTAAGAAGGGGGCACAAGCTGTCAGTTTGGGTAAAAATATTTTACGGTCTGAGACTGCGGCCATATATTTTTTATCTGTAATGGATTATTTATTAAAAACATGAACAAATTTTCAATATATACGCTGGGGTGCAAGGTAAACCAGGCAGAAAGTGATTGGATAGCTTCAGAGTTGTCCGGCAGGGGTTTTGAGCAGGTAGGCTTTGAAGGGGATCCAGATTTTTGCATTATAAATACCTGTACAGTTACAAAAAAGAGTGACAAAAAGAGCAGACAGGTTATAAGGAAGGCCAACAAAAAGAACTGCAAAGTAATAGTTACGGGATGTTTTGTGGTTTTTAACCACGATTTTCTGGCAGCTGAAGACGTGGACTGGGTGCCAAACACTGAAAAGAAAAAAATACCAAAAATTATTGAAGAGGTAGGCAGTTGCAGTCAAGCAGAGGGAACATACAGAAGCCATACAAGGCCTTTGGTAAAAATCCAGGATGGATGCGAACAGTTTTGCAGTTATTGTATAGTGCCGCTGGTTAGGGGAAAGTATAGGAGCACACCTGCCAGGGCAATTGTAGAGAAGATTAAAAGCATTGATGAAAACGGCTACGGGGAAGCAGTTCTTACAGGGATACATATAGGAAAATATGGTGCTGAAACAGGTAAGAGTAATGGGCTGGCCAACCTGCTGGAAGATATATTAAAGCAGACCGGAATAAAAAGAATAAGGCTAAGCTCCATAGAAATTAATGAAATAAGCAGGGAGTTGGTTGATATAGTTAAGGGCAGTAGAAGGGTTGCTCCCCATCTTCATATACCCTTGCAGAGTGGCAGCGATAGGATACTTAAGCTTATGGAAAGGCCTTACAGCAGCGGGCAGTACGTTGAAAAAATAAGGGAAGTACAGGAAGGCATGGCGCTAACTACTGATGTTATGGTGGGTTTTCCAGGGGAAACTGGGGCTGATTTTGAGCAGACATTGGGGATAGCAGAAGAAATTGAATTTTCAAAGCTGCATGTATTCCAATACTCACCAAGGAAACAAACAAGGGCATATGGCATGGAAGGACAGGTTCCTGCCGCAGTAAAGAAAGCCCGGAGCAAAAAACTGATATCTGCTGGTAAAAAGCTAAGGGAAAGATTTTTACAGTCTAATATTGGAAAAATTTTAGATGTAGTGCGTGAAACCCGTCACGGAGATACAGGATGCGGAACTTCGGGGAATTATATAAAAGTGTTTTTTCCGGTGGAAAAAAACTGGAAGGAAGGCAAGATTATTAAAGTTAGGATAAATTCTATGTATAAAAACGGACTATGGGGAAAAATGTATAATAGTTAAGTATTTAGCAAAAAAGCTATAAAACTTGTAAAATAGGTTAAAAGTTGTATAATCATCGCTTTGACAAAAAATAAAGGGGGAATTATGGTTGATTGCCTTTTTTGTAAGATTGCCAATAAAGATATAGAGAGCAAAATTGTATATGAAACTGAAAATGTAGTGGTATTTAAAGATGTAAATCCAAAAGCTCCTGTCCATTTACTGGCTATACCTAAATTCCATATAAGTTCTATAATGGAAATAAATAAACTGGATAAAAATCTGATAAAAGAATTGATGGAAGCTATAGCTAAAGTGGCCAAAGATTACGGCCTGGAGAAGGGCTTTAGAGTAGTTACCAATACCGGCAGGGATGCCGGGCAAAGTGTGGAACACCTGCATTTTCATATCTTAGGCAAAAGGAAATTCAACTGGCCTCCTGGTTAATCTATTAATGGTATAATGGTAGAAAGCAAATAATATTTTAGGGGAGGGATTTTTTTGTCTCCTTATAAGCAAAAAATACACCTTGACTTTAGTGGGGACCATTCTATTGCTGACTTACTGGGTCACAAGGACAAGGTAATAAAAAAAATAGAAGATGAGTATAATGTAGAAATTTTTGTGCTGGGAAATGATGTAGAGGTTTCTGGCAAGAAAAGTTATGTAGAAAAAGTGGTCAAGCTTTTAAAGGACTTAGTCCTGCAGATAAATCTAGGGCAGCATATAAATAGCCAAAAAATAAATGACTCCATAAATATTCTGGAAGATAAGCCGGATGCAAAACCACATGAAATATTTAACAGCCAGATTGTAATTAATGGAGGAAAAAAAATAAAGCCAAGGACTGAGGGCCAGAAAAATTATATTAAAGCCATAAAAAATAATACGGTAGTGTTTGGAATTGGGCCTGCAGGAACCGGAAAGACTTATCTTGCCTTGGCCATGGCAGTCAATGCCTTGTGCCAGAATGAAGTTGGAAGGATTATACTGGTAAAGCCGGTGGTTGAAGCCGGGGAAAAGCTGGGATATCTGCCCGGCGATATATATGACAAGGTAAGCCCCTACCTTAAGCCCCTGTATGATGCCCTGTATGAAATGCTGGATGTGGAAATATTTCAGCAGTATATGGATATGGGTATTATAGAAGTTGTCCCCTTGGCCTATATGCGGGGAAGGACCCTAAATGATTCCTTTATAATACTGGATGAAGCCCAGAATGCTTCACCAGAGCAGATGAAAATGTTTTTAACCAGGTTGGGGTTCAGCTCTAAAGTAGTTATAACCGGTGATATTACCCAGATAGACCTTCCCAAGGAAAAAGAGTCCGGACTAGTGCTGGTAAAAGATATACTTGAAGACATAAAGGATATAGCTTTTGTACACCTGACTTCCAAAGATGTAATAAGGCATAAGCTGGTGCAAAAGATTGTTGACGCATATAAAAGATATGAGGATGAGGATTCAAAACCTAAAGAACAATGACAAACAATAAGAAAAAAAGCGAAGAACTAAAAAAAACAGAGAATAGTAACAGCAAAAGAAAAAGCTGGGCTAAAAAATACCTGTCTTTCAGGAGCCGCAGCGCCCAAAGGCTTTACATCTTTATTTTAACTCTGGGTTTAATTGTTCCCATGCTCTCTTACAACTATACTCCTGATATTGATATAGAAGTTGGTAAGCCTGCCCCAAGGACTGTAAAGGCTAATAAGTCATTGGAATTCGAGGATGTAGAGCAAACTGAAGAAAACAGGAATAAAAACGAGGCTGCGGTTGAAGATGTATATGTTTATGATTCTAGTGCCTTAAGCGGTGAAGAAGGCACTTTATACCAGCTTAGGTATTTCTTTAACTTGGCGGGAATAGTGGCTGACCGGGAGGGAATGATTTTTGAAGAAAGGGTTGACTATTTTAATAATTTAACTGGCAACAGGTATTCAGAATCAGCAATTTCTTCAGCCTTAAGGCTATCTGGGGAAGAAAGGAAGAACTTAAGCTCCAAAGCTCAGGAGATTGCAAGAGCAGTAATGGCAGATCCTATTAGGCCCAATGAAATTGATGCAGCAAGGGAAAAAGCTGCTGAAATGGTAAGTGAAGATGAAGAGATTCCGGTGAACCATAAACCTATGGTATCTTCTATTTTGGAACAAAATATACAGCCCACCGCTGTTTTTAATCCTGTAGCAACCGAAGAGGCAAGGGAAGAAGCTAGGCTAAATACTCCCCCTACCATGGTTAATATACTTGAAGGCCAAACTATAGTATATGAGGGGGAAATAGTAAATACTAATGACATACTTATCTTAAATAGACTCGGTTTGCTGGAAAGAGATTTTAATTGGCAGAGGATATTATATATTTTATTTATATGCTTTATATGTCTTTTCTTGTTCGGATTTTATGTGGCTAGGTATGACAAGAATATTTATGATAATACAAAAAAGCTTTTCTTAATATCTTTAATTCTGGTTATATTTACCGGGATTATAAAAATACTTACCATACTTGCTTCAATACATTTGCCTCTATGGAATTACCTTTTTCCAGTTATCGCGGCAGCAATGCTTTGCACTATAATATTTAACCCCCGGCTAGGTATAATGTTGACCATACTGTTCAGCATTTTTTTGGGAATTGTTACAGATTTTGATTTTGATTTGGCTACAGTCTACTTGCTTGGGGGTATCTTTTCTACTTATCTTGTATCAAATATTTCACAGCGTTCAACGGTTATGAAGGCGGGATTTATCAGCTCGCTGGTTCTGGGGTTCCTATTCCTTTCTATAAATTTAATTGGAGGAGAAGTGCAGACAATTGCCCTATATACCATACTGGGAATTTTAAATGGCATAATTTGTGCAATACTTACCATAGGGCTCCTGCCTTTTATTGAGTCTACTTTCAATATTGTTACTGCCATGGGTCTGCTTGAGTTATCGCACACCGACCAGCCATTGCTAAAAGAGCTTCTAATAGCAGCTCCCGGCACTTATAACCATAGCCTTCTGGTGGGGCATTTGGCTGAAAATGCAGCAAAAGCTATTGGGGCTGATTCACTGTTGGTTAAAGTTGCTGCCCTCTACCATGATTTGGGTAAGATGAAAAGGCCTGAATATTTTTATGAAAACCAGGCTGACATTGAAAATTTGCATGACAAGCTGAATCCTTCAATGAGCAGGAATATTATTGCAAAGCATATAAAAGATGGAGTGGATGTTGCCAGGAAAAACAGGATTCCCAAAAGGGTGATAGACATTATTTCCCAACACCATGGAAATTCGCTTATTACCTATTTCTATGAAAAACAAAAGGGCAGGGAATCAGTAAAAGCAAGCAACGGATCAACAAATGGCCTTAAAGGTCATTTCAGGTATCCCAACTTAAAACCACAGAATAAGGAGGCAGCCATACTTATGCTTGCTGATTCCACAGAAGCAGCAGTTAGATCTATTGACAGCATGACTCCCAAAAAGATAGAGCAAATGGTAAATGACATAATTGAAGATAAGATAAAAGATGGCCAGCTTGATGAAGCTGCTATAACTTTAAAAGAAATAAATAAAGTAAAGAGCAGCTTAATTGATGGCCTGATATCTATACACCATCCACGGATTGAATATCCTGAATCAAACAAGGAAGGGGGAAAATAGCAGGGTGAAGGTAACAGTTATTGACAACCAGAGTGAGGTAGATATAGATTTAAGGCTTGTAGAAGAAGTTTCGGCTTATATTTCTGATAAATTTGACAAGGATGAGAGCTGTCAGGCTAATATTATTTTTACAGGTAAAGAAGAAATAAGGGGATTAAACAATAAATACAGGGGAGTAGATAGGGCTACCGATGTCCTTTCCTTTTCTTATTTATATAATAATCCTGAAGAGCAGGAAAAAAAGATTGAACAATTTGAAAAACAGCATGACCATCATATAATTGGGGAGATAATAATTTGCCCCCAGGTAGCACAGGAAAATTGTAAGGAGAGAGACAGGTGGAGGCTTGATTTAGAAATTTCCCTTTTAATTATACATGGCTTTTTACATCTTTATGGTTATGACCATGAGTCTTTAGAAGATAGAGATAAGATGTTTGATATACAGGATTCAATGCTGGAGGATGTAAGGTCCAAGTTTAAACTGTAACATTCTTTTTTGTTTCCTAGAACAGGGTTGACATATGTTGTAAAATTTATAATAAGTATATTTTTTTGCAAAAAATTAGTTATGGGAAAAAAATTTAAATCTGGTTTTGTCGGCCTAATAGGACGGACAAATGTAGGAAAATCAACTTTTATTAATAAAATATTAAAGCAGAAGGTTGTTATAAGCACGGATAAAAGTCAGACTACCAGAGAAAGGATAAACTGCATTTATAATTCTCACAGTTCCCAAATTATTTTTATTGATTGTCCCGGATTCTTTAAACCTAAGGACTTATTGGGAAAAAAATTAAATAAGGT
Source organism: Actinomycetota bacterium (assembly GCA_051744245.1). Lineage (GTDB taxonomy): Bacteria > Actinomycetota > Humimicrobiia > Humimicrobiales > Humimicrobiaceae > M55B165. Next base: position 9,654 of record JBNJCV010000003.1, read on the forward strand.
AGTTCAGGACGTAATAAAGGATGCTGATTTGCTTGCAGTTATGGTTGACGCAGCTGGGGGAATAGGGAAAGGCGACTATTATGTTATGGAAAGCGTAAAAAAGGTCAGGAAACCAAAATTATTGTTATTAAATAAAATTGACCTGATTTCTAAAAAACAGCTGGAATCAGAAATGGAAAAAATAACCGGAATGGATATGTTTAAAAAGGTAATACCAATATCTGCAAAAACAGGGAAGAATTTAAATATATGCCTGGAAAAAATTGAAGTGCTTTTACCGGAAGGGCCTAAATATTTTGGCGATGATATTATTTCAGACCAGCCAGTGGAAAAGCTAGTCTCAGACATTGTAAGGGAAAAGCTTGCCCTGAACTTAATGCAGGAGCTTCCCCACAGCATTGGAGTAAAGGTGGCCAGGATGGATGAAGGGGCTACAAAGTCAGGAAAGAAACTTATAAACATAAGTTGCAATATTTTTGCTGAAAAAAAATCTCAAAAGGCTATAATAATAGGGAAATCAGGCAATATGCTAAAAAAGGTTGGAATGGAGGCAAGGAAAGAGCTGGAAAATATTTTTGAATGTAAAGTGTATCTCGAGCTTTGGGTAAAGATAGCCAAAAACTGGACTAGAAATGAAGCATTATTAAAGGAATTAGGGTATTAATTAATTTATAGAAGGTCAGGTGATTAAAACGTTAACTAAAGAACAACTTGCAAAAACAATTGATCAAACATTGCTTAGGCCAATAACCACTATAAAAAATATAGAAAAGCTATGCAGTGACGCCAAGGAGCACCATTTTGCAGCAGTAACTATTAGTCCCTCTTTTATTGTTACTGCCAAAAACCTGTTGATAGATACCGATGTTAAGGTATGTTCAATGGTTGGTTTCCCCCTGGGGGCTAATACCATAGAGTCAAAAGTATTTGAAGCGAGGGATAATGTAAGAAAAGGCGCTGATGAACTGGATATAGTGGTAAATCTGGGCGCCCTTAAGGGCGGTAACTATGATTATATTGAGAGGGAAATAGGTTTGATAGTAAGTGTTATACGCAGGGAGCAAATGGCTGAGTATAACAAGCATATAAATATCAAATTTATCATTGAAACTGGAGTTTTAACCAAAAGCGAGGTAAAAAAGGTTTGCGGCATTATTGAGGAATCGGGAGCTGACTTTATCGAGACTTCCACTGGATTTGGAGTAAGGGGAGTTGAGCTTGATGATATCAGGCTAATAAGGGAAGTTGTAACCAGAAATATAGGGGTAAAAGCTTCAGGCGGCATAAGGACCTTTGCTGATGCCCAAGCCTTAATTGATGCTGGTGCTACCAGGCTTGGAACAAGCAGCGGATTGAGCATAATGGAAGAGTATAGCAGCTATTTTGATAAATAATGCCTACCTATAAAGCAAAAGCTTTAGTGCTTAGGACCTATAAGCTGGGGGAGTCAGACAAGATAGTGAGGCTTTATTGCCGGCACCAGGGATTGGTTAGCGCTGTGGGCAAGGGGGCCAGGAAAACCAAAAGCAGGTTTGGCGGAAGGCTAGAGCTTTTTAACCTTATTGATGCTGAACTGCATGTGGGAAAATCGCTGGATATAATCGGGCAGGCAGAGATTATAGAAAATTTTAAAAATATTGCCAATGACTTTTCTAGGTTTGTTTTCTGTGAGCTTATAAGCAAAATAATCCTAAAAACCCATAATGAAATAAGCGAACCCTCTGAAAGTCTCTTTAAGCTTATTTATGTCTGCTTCAGGGAAATCAACAGTTCGGGCTATGAAGATATAGTAAGCTTAAAGAAGATAATGTGTTTTTTTATAGCCAAGTTCTTAAGTATTGCGGGGTTTGGTCCCCTCCTTGGGGTTTGTGCTAAATGCAATAAGAAGCTAGAAGCTAGCCTTTATGGTTTCCACGGAAAAAAAATCCTGTTTTCAGTAAAGCTGGGGGGAGTGCTTTGCCAGGATTGCAGCATGGGTACAGAAGACACCGGGCTTAATGCTAAAAGCTTCAGACTGCTTTATGATTTTTTCACTAAAAAAATTGAGGATATAAGGGATATGGAAGTGGACCATTTTGCCTTAAAAAAAGCATATACGGTATTGGAAAATTATATTATATACCATACAGGCTGTAATGTAAGCAGTTTTCAGTATTTAAAAAAAATCGGAATATAGAAGAGTGTAATATGAAAGTAATGGGGATTATAGGGTCACCGCATAGAAATGGCAACACTGCATATTTGCTTAAACATACTTTTAAGGTTATAGGCGTAAGTCACCAGACAGAAATAATCTTTCTAAAGGATTACAACCTAAAGCCTTGCGAGGGTTGCCATAGGTGTAACAGGGATGGCATCTGTATTATAGAAGACGGGATGCAAGAATTATATAAAAAGCTTCAAAAAGCTGATGCTATCATTTTAGCAAGCCCTTCATATATGGGAGGGGTTACTTCCAGGCTCAAGATATTTATGGAAAGGTGCTGGCACTTGAGGAAGGGAAAGCTAGAAGGGAAAATTGGCTCTTATATTATAGCTGGAAGGAGAAAGATTGGCCTTGCTCCAGGCGAAATAATGGAATGCCTGGCCAGGCTAAAATTAATAATTTTGCCAGGGGTTCTAGGTTATGGATTCGGGAAGGGAAGCATAAAAGAAGACACAGAAGCATTACAAGAGGCTAAAAGGCTGGGTCAGGCTGTGATTTCCAGCCTTGATAGATGAACTGATGTTCAATATAATGATAAAAATTAATAAGCATTTTTAAGGCTATGATATATATAGAAAGAAGATTTTGTACTGGATGCAGGCTTTGCAAAAAAGAGTGCCCCCAGGGCGCAATAAAAATTATAAATTATAAGGCTTATGTTGACTATTCTAAATGCAATGGGTGCAACAGATGCATTTATGTATGCCCCAGCGCGGCAATTAAGAAAAAAGAAAAGTCCACTAAAAAAGACATGAAGAAAGAATTAGCAGATATTGGGGAAAAAATAGAGAAAATGAAGGTAAATATAGATAAATTAGAAAGAAAATCATGAAGAGAAAAGTAGAATACAAGGATATTGAAAATGCAAGGAGAATACTAGAAATTGGCGAAAAGGAAAGCATTAACAGTATAAAAAAGAAATATAGAAAACTTTCTTTAAAATACCATCCCGATAAGTGCAAGGACACATCAAAGGCCGAATGTGAAGAAAAGATAAAAGAAATAAACCAGGCTTATGAAACCATAATGGATTATTGTTTTAAATATCCGGTAAGTTTTAACCGCGAAATGGTAAGGAATTTAGAAGATGGAGAATATATTAAATACCACAGGGAGCGGTTTTATGATACATGGTGGTAGTGATGGCAAAGGTTGAACCTTTCGAAAAATACCCAGGCAAATACGAGGATTGGTTTACCAGGAATAAATTTGTCTATGAGTCAGAACTAAGGGCAATAAAAGATATTCTTCCGAGCTTTGAAAAAGGTATAGAAATCGGGGTGGGAAGCGGAAGGTTTGCTGCGCCTTTGGGCATAAAGTTTGGAGTGGAGCCTTCTGAGAAGATGAGGAAAATAGCCCGTAAAAGAGGCATAGAAGCAGTAGAGGGAGTTGGGGAAAATCTGGAATTTGAGGATTGCAGCTTTGACCTTGCCCTTATGGTCACTACAATATGTTTTTTGAATGATGTGGAAAAAGCATTTAGCGAAGTATACCGGATCTTAGAGCCTGGAGGCTATTTTGTGGTTGCTTTGGTGGACAGGGAGAGCAGGCTGGGGAAAATCTATAAAAAGCATAAGCATGAAAATGTATTCTACAGGCAGGCAAAGTTTCATTCTGCCAGGGAGACAATAGGATATCTAAAAGAAGCTGGGTTTACCAGCATTACAGAAAAGCAGACAGTTTTTGGCCGGCTGGATGAAATCACATGTATGCAGGAGCCCAAGGATGGTTTTGGGGAAGGCTCTTTTGTAGCAATAAGAGGCCAGAAAGTATAGGTAGATTTTAAGAAATTTGAACAGTATCATAGCATTTCTGCTGTCCGCTAGAATTAAGGAAATTTTTAGCAAAAATTTTTAGCTTAAATTGACTATAAGCAACAATATTATTACAATGGTAGATTATGAATTTTCAGGACATAATTTTTAGCTTACAGAAATACTGGAGCGGCAAAGGCTGCATAATTAAGCAACCCCTGGACTTAGAAAAAGGGGCAGGGACTTTTAACCCGGATACTTTTCTTAGATGTTTGGGCCCTGAGCCCTGGAATGTAGCTTATGTTGAACCTTCCAGAAGACCTGCTGATGGGAGATATGGTGAGAACCCATTTAGGACCCAATTTTACTACCAGTACCAGGTACTTCTAAAGCCATCACCTGATGATGTAATCAGCCTTTACCTGGGTTCCCTTGAAAGCTTGGGCATTGACTTAAAACTCCATGACATAAGGTTCGTAGAAGATGACTGGCAGTCACCTACCATAGGGGCAGCTGGCCTGGGCTGGGAAGTCTGGGCAGACGGCATGGAAATTACCCAGTTCACTTATTTCCAGCAGATGGGAGGAATCCAGCTAAAGCCAGTGTCTGCAGAAATAACTTATGGCTTGGAGAGAATTGCCATGTATTTGCAGGATAAAAATAGTTTTTGGGACCTTAACTGGAATGATAATATAACTTATGGTGATGTGGGGCTAGAACCTGAAAAGCAGTGGTGCGTGTATAATTTTGAATTAGCTGATGTGGATATGCTTCTGGATATGTTTGAAAAGTTTGAAAAGGAATTCAGCAAGGCCATGGAAAGGGATCTGGTATTTGTGGCTTGCGAATATGTGCTGAAGTGTTCCCATGTTTTTAACTTGCTGGATGCCAGGGAGGCAATTAGTGTGGCCGAGAGAACCTCTTATATAGCCAGGGTAAGGAATTTGGCAAAAAAACTTTGTAAAGCTTATATAGAGCAAAGGAAGGAATTAGGGTATCCTTTAATTAAGAAATAATTATGGATGAATTAGTTTTTGAAATTGGAACAGAAGAACTGCCTTCTTCATGTATAAAAGAAGGGATTAAAGAATTAGGAAAAATACTAAGCCAGGATCTTAGACAGAGCAGGATAAATTATTCGCAGATAAAAACTTTTGGGACTCCCAGGAGGCTGGTAGCAATAGTTGATGAAGTAGCAGAAATGCAGGAGTCTGAGAAAAAAGTAGTTACCGGTCCCCCTAAAAAAATAGCTTACAAAGATGGAAAGCCAACCAAGGCTGCCATAGGTTTTGCCAAAAGCCTGGGGTTGAAGCCTGGAGAGTTGGAGGAAATTAAAACCGGCAATGGCATTTATATGGGTAAAACCATATTAGAAGAAGGCAAGCCTACTATTGAGGTAATACCGGGGATCCTGAAGGATACCATGCTTTCTATTTCCTTTTCTAAACGGATGAGATGGGGAGACCTTGATATTACATTTGCTCGGCCTATAAGGTGGATATTAGCTTTATTGGGGGATAGGGTAATTGAGTTCGATGTAGCAAATTTAACCCCGGAGAGGATTACTTATGGCTACAGGGCACTTGCAGAAAACTCTATCAAGATAGCTAGTGCCACAGAATATGTAAAGAAATTAAGGGAGAAGGGCAAAGTTATCCTTGACCCCGAAGAAAGAAAAAATCTAATAACCAGCTCCATAGAAAATATTGAACAAGTAGAATGGGGCGGCAAATTAAAAACAGTATTAAATGAAAGCTTATTGGAAGAAGTGGCTAACCTGGTAGAGATTCCAAATGTCCTGGTGGGAAGTTTTCCTGAACAGTTCTTATACATTCCTAAAGATATTTTAATAAAGGCTATTGAGTACCACCAAAAATATTTTGCAGTTCTAGATAAAAGCGGCAATGTTTCCACTAAATTTATAATAGTGCAGAATGGGGTAGAGGACATAAGCGGTGAAATAGCCAAGGGCAATAGCAGGGTGTTGTGGGCTAGGCTCAGCGATGCGGCCTTTTTCTACGAGGAAGACAAAAAACATAGCTTTCCCTATTGGCTTGAGAAGCTAAAGGGAGTAATTTTTTATTCAGGCATAGGAAACATGCATGATAAAGTTCAAAGGATTACCGAAATTTCCTTAAATATGGCTGCTTTACTGGGAAAATCCTATATGGATGGGGATTTAAAAAAAGCAGCAGAAATATGCAAATGTGACCTGGTAACCAACATGGTGGTAGAATTTCCGGAGCTCCAGGGAATTGTGGGCAGGGAGTATGCCTTGGAAAAGGACATAAAGGAGGATATAGCTAATTCTGTATTTGAGCACTACAAGCCTAATTTTGCAGGGGACAGCCTGCCTTCTACCAAGTTAAGCGCTGTACTTTCCATTGCAGATAAAATAGATACTATCTCGGGAATGTTTTTGCTTGGCAATATACCAACAGGCTCAGAAGATCCTTTTGCTTTGAGGAGGAAAGCCTCAGGGATAGTAAAAACAATGCTGGATAAAGAATTTGACCTTAATATTTCTGACTTGGCCAGTTTTTCCTTGGACCTATATGCTGAAAAATTTAAGGTGAACAAAGGAGAAAACATAGAAGGAAAAGTGGTAGATTTTGTACTGGCAAGGTACAGGTATATTCTGGAAAAAAGAAAGAAGCAGCCCGATATTTTTGATGCCATAACTGCCACCGGGGCATCTTCGGTATATGACATTAGCTTGCGCTATAAGGCGGTTGAGGATTTTATAAATAAAGGGGATATTGAAAGCATTATTAATCCTATGGTAAGGTGTAAAAATATAACCAGGGGCAGGGAAGCGGGTGAGGTAGACCCGTCACTGTTTGCCGGAGGGGGCGAAAAAAGGCTTTTTGAAACTTATAGGGTTACAGAAGAAAAGGTAAAAGCCCAGGCCGAAAATAAAGAATACGCAAAAATGCTTCTGTCCCTGCAGGACTTCGGAAAAGTAATTGATGATTTTTTTGATGAAGTGTTAGTTATGGCAAAAGAGGAAAACATAAGAAGAAATAGAATCAACCTTGTAAATAAGGCTTCCAGCCTGTATTACCGGATAGCTGATTTTTCAAAGCTGGTTATCTAGAAATCAGTTTAAATAAGAGTAAAAAAATATTATAATTGCTAAAAATAAAAAGAAGGGATATAAAAATGGCAGACAAAAAATATGTATACTTTTTTGGTGAAGGCAAAAAAGAAATGAAAAAACTCCTGGGAGGCAAGGGAGCAAACTTGTCCGAAATGACCAATATTGGCTTACCAGTACCCCCAGGATTTACTATCAGTTCAGAAATTTGCAACTTATATTATGAATTAGGTGAAAGATATCCGGAAGGCTTGCAGGAAGAGATAGACAAGAACTTAAATAAGCTTGAAGAAAAAATGGGGTTAAAATTAGGAGATGAGAAAGACCCTCTGCTGGTTTCAGTAAGATCAGGGGCTGCAATATCAATGCCCGGCATGATGGATACAGTGCTGAATTTAGGTTTGAATGACAATACTGTAAAAGGCCTGATTGCTAAAACCAATAATGAAAGGTTTAGCTGGGATTCCTATAGAAGATTTATCCAGATGTTTGGAGATGTAGTAATGGGAATAGAGCATGATAAGTTTGAAGAAGCCCTGCAGGCAAAAAAAGACCAGAAAGGGGCTAAATTTGACACAGACCTTGACGCTGAGGACCTGAAGGACTTGGTTGAAGATTACAAAAAAATTATAAAGGAAGAAACAGACAAGGAATTTCCACAAGATCCAAGAAAGCAACTGCAGATGTCTATAGATGCGGTATTCGGGTCATGGAACAACAAGAGGGCTATTACATACAGGAATATTCATGAGATACCGCACAGCCTTGGGACTGCTGTAAATGTACAGACTATGGTTTTTGGAAATATGGGTGAAAAATCAGGCACAGGGGTAGCTTTTACCAGAAATCCGTCAACCGGAGAGAAAAAAGAGTATGGAGAATATCTAATTAATGCGCAAGGGGAAGACGTGGTTGCAGGAATAAGAACCCCTAAACCGATATCAGAGCTTAAAGACGATATGCCTAAGATATTCGAGCAGCTTAAAGAAATTTTTGACAAGCTTGAACAGCATTACAAAGATGTACAGGACTTAGAGTTTACTATTCAGGAAGGAAACCTATATATCCTTCAGACCAGGACAGGGAAAAGGACGGCTGCTGCTGCATTGCAGATTGCTGTAGATATGGAAAAAGAAGGTTTAATTGATAAAAAGATGGCTGTAAAAAGGGTCGAACCTAAGCAATTAGACCAGCTGCTGCATAAAAGGATAGATCCTAAAGCCAAAGATGATGCTGAGCTTCTAGCAAAGGGGTTGCCTGCTTCCCCAGGAGCTGCCTTAGGCAAGGTTGTATTTACTGCTGATGAAGCAGTAAAAGAAGCAGAAAATAATAATGTAATACTGGTTAGGACAGAAACTTCTCCTGAAGACATAGAAGGCATGTCTGTTGCACAAGGAATTCTTACTTCCCGGGGAGGAATGACTTCACATGCTGCCGTTGTTGCCAGGGGCATGGGCAAATGTTGTGTAGCCGGGAGTGAAGATATAAAGGTGTATGATAGTGATAAGTATTTTGTAAGTTCGGTTAATGGTAAAAAAATAAAACAAGGTGACTGGATTACCTTAGATGGTTCCACCGGCGAGGTATTTCTAGGCAAGCTAGAGGTAATTGACCCAGAAATTTCAGGAAATTTTGAATTATTTATAGAGTGGGTGGATGAATTCAGGAAATTAGGAGTCAGGGCAAATGCTGATACCCCCCATGATGCTGAAGTAGCATTAAAATTTGGAGCTGAAGGTATTGGTTTATGCAGGACAGAACATATGTTCTTTGGCAGTGACAGGATAAAGGCAGTAAGAAAGATGATAGTGGCAGGAAATGAAGAAGAAAGAAGAACAGCGCTTATGGCTTTGCTTCCGTACCAGAAACAGGATTTTATAGATATCTTGAAAGTAATGGAAGGCAAACCTGTAACTATCAGATTGCTCGATCCTCCATTACATGAATTCCTGCCAACAGAGGATGAAGATATAAAGGAACTTGCAGATGAGTTAGAGATAGAATTTAAGGAACTTAAGTCGACTGTAAGGGCATTAGGTGAAATAAACCCCATGCTTGGCCACAGGGGATGCAGGCTTTCAGTAACCTACCCTGAAATACTTGAAATGCAGGCCAGAGCAATATTTGAAGCTACCATAGAATTAACTAAAGAGGGTATAGAAGTTGAACCAGAGGTTATGATACCGTTAGTGGGAATAGTTGAAGAGCTAAATATATTAAAAGAACAGATAATCAAAATAGCTGACGAGTTGATTAAAGAGAATGGTGTTAAATTTGATTATAAGGTGGGAACCATGATTGAAGTACCCAGGGCTTGTGTTACAGCTGACGAAATAGCAAAAGAAACAGAATTCTTTAGCTTTGGGACCAATGATTTAACTCAGCTGACTTTTGGATTTTCCAGGGATGATGTTGGAAAATTCTTACAGGATTATGTAGATAAAGGTATACTGGAAAGGGATCCATTTGCCAGCTTGGATATAGGTGGTGTTGGCCAACTAGTTAAAATGGGTATAGAGAAGGGAAGATCGGCTAAAAAAGATTTAAAAATTGGCATTTGCGGTGAACATGGCGGAGACCCGAAGTCAATAGACTTCTGCAACAAGGCTGGCATGGATTATGTAAGCTGTTCTCCTTACAGGGTGCCAATAGCAAGGCTAGCAGCTGCGCAGTCCAATATAAGTGAAGAAGAATAGTAATATAAGGAAAATAATCTCTATGGGCAGCCCCAGGCTGCCCATTTAAACTGCATTTAAAAAGAATTAGTAAAAAATTCTTTTGCTGTAATAGCACAGGATTTAATGATCCTGTGCTATATCTCCAACCCAAAGTTAATTTGAAGAGAATTTAAAATAAACAACCGGCAAAAGAATGATATAATTAGAATATCATTTTAAACATTGATTATTGGTTAAACAATTATGCCTAAAAGTTTAAAAGACGGGGAAGTTGACGAATTAAAAGCAAGAACAGACATTGTGGATATAATATCCGAATATGTCAATCTAAAGAAACAGGGGAAAAATTTCCTTGGCTTATGCCCCTTCCATAAAGAAAAAACTCCTTCCTTTTCAGTAGATCCTTCCAGGCAGTTTTTCCATTGTTTTGGCTGTGGTGTTGGTGGAGATGTTATAAATTTTGTAGAGAAAATTGAAAACATGGAGTTTATAGAATCCGTGGAATTCATTGCCAAAAAAGTGGGCTATAACCTCCAGTACAGCTATAGCGGATCACCAAAGACAAAGAAGCTGAGGGAAAGGCTGGTTGGATTAAATGATCTTGCTAGGAAATATTACCATTACATTCTCTTTAATTCCTCACCCGGTAAGGCTGCTTTAGAATACTTACAGAAAAGGGGATTTAAAAGAGATATCCTGGAAAAGTTCCAGGTGGGATATTCTTTAAATAATTGGGATAACTTTTCATTATTTGCCCAAAAAAGGGGTTATAAGGGAAAGGAGCTAATAGAAGCCGGACTATCAATAAAAAGCAAGAAGGGAGAAGGCAAGGTCTATGACAGGTTTAGGGGCAGGATAATATTTCCCATAGAAGATGTGGTGGGCAAGGTAATAGGCTTTGGGGGAAGAATATTAAGGGAGGGAAAGCAGTCGGCAAAATATGTAAATACTCCTGAAACAAAGTTATATTCGAAAAGTAAGAATATCTATAATATCAACAGGGCCAAGAATTCAATAGTTGACAAAGACAGAGCACTTATTGTTGAGGGATATACCGATGTTATGGCATTAGATCAGCATGGGATTAATAATGTGGTGGCCAGCCTGGGTACTGCATTAACTACTGAGCAAATTAAGCTGCTGGGTAGGTTTACCCAGAATATAGTGCTGGTTTTTGACAGCGACCAGGCTGGAATATCTGCTTCCATGAAGGGCATAGAAAGGCTTAAAGAATATAATGAGAGGCTAGACTTATACCATGAAAATAATATTAATATAGAAGTTACAGTGCTTGAAAAGGGTTATGATCCGGCAGATTATATTACCAGCAAGGGACAGGATGTTTTTTTAGGAAAAATTAACGGGGCTGTAAATATTATTGACTTTACCATAAACATAATTATAGAAAAATATGACCTGGTAAACCTGAATGAAAAACTGAGGGCGAGCAATGAAGTGCTTAAATTCTTATCTACTCTCTCTTCAAAAATAATACAGGAAGAATGCATAAAAAAAGTTGCCCAAAAACTAGATTTGAAAGAAAGCCTGCTTTTTGAAGAGATGCTAAAGATCAGCAGTAAGGATAATAAAAGGGAAAGGTTTGCTAGTGTTAAAAAAGAGGAAAAACAGCCGCCTTTAAAGAAGGTGGAAATAGAGGCTTTAAGGTTGATGATAAATGGTGAAGGTATAGACAGTTTCCTTAATTTAAGCAGCAATTACTTTAAGTTTGAAGGTACAAAAAAACTATTTGATATAGTTAAGAGTTTTGCGGCAAAGAAAAATGATAAAGGGGTAAAATTAAACTTTCCCCTGGAAATACCGTCTGATTTAATGGAAGATGATGATATCAGGAATTTGTATAACAGCATTTTCTTTGACGAGAAAGCCTATAAAAATGGAAGAACCAATTGCCATGAAGTTTTGAGTAATTTGAAAAAGATAAGGTTATCAGAGAGAATAGATAATATAAGGCATAAGATGATCGAAATAGACGAGCTTAGAAGAAAACATGAACTAAGCCCCGACCAGAAGGCTGAATATGACAGGTTGTACAAAAAACTTATAGAGCTTGAGCAAAAAAAATTAAGCTTGGGAAGACTTGATATTTAGCCGATTATATGTAAAATTTAATTTTTGTGTGCTGGTTTAGTAATTTCAATTTTTATATAAATTGAGGTGATATAAATATGAAAAGAGGATCTGAATTTAAATTAGAAGAAGTTAAGGGCTTGATAAATAAGGGCAAAGAAGAAGGTCTTCTTACTACCGAAGAAATAAGCGAAGCTTTATCTGAAATAGATTTAAATAAGGAACAGATTGAGAATATATATGATGTCCTCCAGAATCTGGGGATTGAAATAATTAGTGAAGATGATGAAGATATAGATAGTATTGGACAAAAGAGAAAAAATATGAATTCCTTGAAAAAGAAGCTTGATTTGTCTATAAAATCTCCAACCAATGACCCTGTGAGGATGTATTTAAAGGAAATTGGGAAAGTCAGGCTGCTTACTGCAGTTGAAGAAGTACAGTTAGCAAAGAGGATAAAAAAAGGAGACATGGCAGCTAAGAGGAAGCTTGTTGAGGCTAACTTAAGGCTGGTAGTAAGCATAGCTAAAAAATATGTTGGTAGGGGCATGCTGTTTTTAGATTTAATCCAGGAAGGAAATCTAGGATTAATTAGAGCTGTAGAAAAGTTTGACCATACGAAAGGATATAAGTTTTCCACTTATGCAACCTGGTGGATAAGGCAGGCAATAACCAGGGCAATAGCAGACCAGGCCAGGACCATTAGAATTCCAGTGCATATGGTGGAAACCATAAATAAGTTAATCCGGACCCAGAGGCAATTATTGCAAAAATTGGGCAGGGAGCCTACACCTGAAGAAATAGGCAAAAAGATGGATTTTTCACCTGAAAAAGTAAGGGAAATAATGAAAATATCCCAAGAACCGGTTTCCCTGGAAACTCCCATAGGTGAGGAAGAAGATAGCCATCTTGGTGATTTTATTGAAGATTCAGAAGTGGAAGCTCCTTCTGATGCTGCATCGTTTACTATGCTCCAGGAACAGTTGAGGGAAGTTTTAAATACCCTAAATGAGAGGGAGCGGAAAGTAATACAGCTCAGGTTTGGATTACAGGATGGCCACCCAAGGACACTAGAAGAAGTAGGCAGGGAATTCGGGGTTACAAGGGAAAGAATAAGGCAGATAGAATCAAAGACATTAAGCAAGTTAAGACACCCTAATAGAAGTGGAGCTTTAAAAGATTTTTTAGAGACTTAAAATAGGGTTGCAATTCCTTTTCTATATATTTATAATAGCTAAACGTTAAGGCAATATTCCCCGATAGCTCAACGGTAGAGCATTCGGCTGTTAACCGAAGGGTTGTAGGTTCGAATCCTACTCGGGGAGCCAGCAACTTTAGGCTTCTAGACTCTTCCTAAAAAATACAGTTTTAGAGGTTATTATTAATTTCTTCTTTTAATTTATTAAATGTTACTAATATTTTTTCAATTAGGGATTCGATTTTGGAGGGATGTAAGTCTAAAGCATAAGCATGAGTGAAGAAATGACGGAAACCAAGATATTCTTTAAGTTCATCTGCTAGGGTATCCGAAATTATGTTTTTATTTCTTGCCTTATTTAATAATTCCTGATGCCAAGAATCACCTGTTGGCATCTCAAATGATTTTAATTGAAATACCTGTTTAAGTATATTTTCCACTCCATTATAAAAATTATGAATCAGTGCTGAAAGACCAGCAAGTTCTAATTGTGATAATTGGGAAACAGGCTTGTTGGGTAGAAGAGAAAGAGTTTTTTCTATAGCTTCGTATTCAGCTTCAATGCGATATTTATATTTAGCCATAGAGTAATTTTCCCTCTTCTTTTACTAAATTAATAAACTTGGAAGATCCGTCTAGGTCAATAATATCGATTGGTTTTGAAATTTTAAGTAACAAGTCACCATAAAATTTAAAAAAATCTTTAGGGAAAAGGCCTTCTACCCCAATATCAATATCATTACTTGCTCTTTTTTGATCCAAGCTAGATCCAAAAAGTAATACACGTTTTACTTTATATTTCTTTGATGTCTCTTGAATTATGCTTATATCCTTTTCTGTAATCATGCTAATATTATACCATATTTTTTTTATCCTTTTGGCCTTGATAAATTTTCTATCAAATATTGAGTTTAACATTCCAAAATTTAAGAATAGTTCATTATGGAAAAAGAAAGTTGGTTTTAATTGTTTCCGATCTATTTATTATATTTACATATTCATTAAAATAAAAAGTTCGAAATATGTCCACTAAAGGGAGCCAAAATACCAAGTTTATTCAATAGAACTTAAATAGTTGCGTAAATCGAAGATATTTTTTATTTCAACTTTTTTCTTACATTTTATGCTTTTAAAAACTTTCTTCTGTTTACCATACATTTCAGAATTATATTTGACCTCTATAAGGGTATGGTCAGAAGTAAGAAAATCGATCTCAAACCCTTCTTTATAAATGTAACAGGGAGTAAGACTTTTAATTTTCATATATACATAATTTTCAAATATACTTCCGATATCTCTGAATCCCGTAAAAAGGGTTTTAATACCGAGATCTGCAGCGTAAACCTTTTTTGGAGATAATATTTTTTCATTTGTCTTGCTACACCTTGAAACAGGATATATTAAATAAGATTGATAAAACATATTAAAATACCTTCTTACCGAATCAGGGGTTATTCCAAGGATTTTGGAGATTTTATTAAGGCTGGCCTGTTTTCCAGCTCTTTCCATAAGGAGGAGAAAGAAATCCTTCAATACAGAAATATTTTTAACATTATAGTAAACTGCTATATCCTTGTTTATGATATCGTCTACCAATTCTTTAAGATATTCAATGTTTTTATGTATTACATACTCCGGTATTCCTCCTGTTTTCATATAGTCTTCAAAATATTCAGGAATAAGACTCGAATCTGCTTTCGGGATCTTGATATTTTTAAAACCGAGATATTCGTTAAAATCCAGCGGTAATAATTCAATTAAAGAATACCTTCCGGTTAAATATGTTTTTCCGTTACGGAGCACTGAAGCACTCGACGAACTTGCAAAGATTTTTACATTTCCGGAATCATATAGATTCTTAAGCTGTATCTCGTAGTCTTTTTTGTAAGTTATCTCATCAAGAAAAATAAAAATTTTTTCAGAGAAAGGTATCCTGTGAATCCTTCTGTATTCATCGATTATCCCAACTATGCTTTTTTTGGATAAAAGGTAATCATCAAGACTTATATAAAATATTTTATTTTGATTAATACCCCTGTCTTCTAATAATCTTTTTATTAATAACTTAAAAACTGTAGTTTTACCAACACGTCTCAACCCGGTTAGAATTATTATATCCCTTGAATTAAGCTTATTTAGAATAAGGTCAACGACGTTTCTCTCATATATCCCCTGTAACTTATAATCCGTTTCCCACCATGGGTTATACCTATATAACAGTTCGCTAATATTTTGCATTTTAGAACCACCTTTTTAAATGTTTGTCGTATTATACGATTATATCGTATAAAATGTCAAATATTCATATGATGGAAACATATAATATAAATTAATCAGAAATAGAAAAGTTATCTTATTTCCAGGGTAATAACAGGCTCAATGTTGTTATCAATACCGTCCAGCCCGGGGAGCCAGCAACCCCTCCCGCTCCCAAAGCTGGCATAATCCTATACCAAACTTCTACTAATTTTCTATTGACCAGTAGTATATTTAAGGTATAATAATTATACCATGCAATTTGAATTTGATAAAAAGAAAAGCAACATTAATAAAAGGAAACATGGTATTGATTTTTATGAGGCTCAAAAATTATGGGATGATGTAAATTACATTGAGATTCCAGCTAAGAATATTGATGAAACAAGATTTATTATAATTGGTAAAATTCTAGGAAAATATTGGTCAGGAATAATTACCTATAGAAGTAAAAAAATAAGAATTATTTCTGTTCGGAGATCTAGGAAGAAGGAGGTTGAATTATATGAAAGCTAGTGAATTAGATAAAAAATTTGATGAAAATAAAGAAGATATTACAAAATATCTTGATATAGCAAAAGCAAAAAGACCAAAGCAAGAACAAAAAAGAGTGAATGTTGATTTTCCTCTATGGATGGTAAATTTATTAGATAAAGAAGCTAAAAGACTGGGGGTACCAAGACAATCTATTATTAAAGTTTGGGTAGCAGAAAGACTTGAAAGACAAACTCAGTAAAAAATTAAGTAAATTTGTTTTTAATTGCAGATAATATCTTTAATAATTTGGTTTGAACATTGTCTACTAGTCCTTAAAGGAATTATTCAAAAAATACTTGTTGCACTTTTCATATTTTCAATTACTTTAACATCAAAAGGGCATTTTTCTTCGCAATTACCACAAGCAATACACTCAGATGCTTTGTGTAAACAAGCCTCGTACCGGTCCAGTATTTGCCCAGGAATATTTCTTTTATTTATCAACGCTATATCAAGTAATTTTGTTATGGCAGCAATATCTATATTTGAAGGGCAAGGCAGGCAATGATTACAGTATACACATTTTCCATCGAGAGTGCCTTTAAAGCTTTCCGTAGCTTTACTATAATCTAGCTGTTCATCAGTTAGATTAATGTAATTTGCAGCTTCAATAACTTCACTGCGGGAACTACATCCAATTAATGCGCTTACAACAGCTGGGCGTGTCAAGGCATAGTGGATGCATTGTCCGACGGTTAATGGGACATTAAAAGGTGAAAAATCTGGGATTAAAAGCTTTCCCGCCCCGAGAGTTTTCATAGTATTGATTGTTATACCTTTGCTTTCGCAAAGCTTGTAAAGATTGATACGTTTGGGGTCAATGTTTTTAAATTGTTCTCTTCTAAGTTTTTTAAACAGGATTGATTGAATATAAACATCCTCTGGCAGCATGTCAAAAGCAATATTAGTGCTAAACATTAGCAACTCTATTGTTCCAGTTTCTACTATCCTTGTAGCCATTTCTGGGTTGTGAGAGCTTGCTCCTATTGCACGAATTTTACCATCCTGTTTTAATTTTTGAACATATGATATATATTCTGTGTCGAAAACACCCCTATAATCTTCCTCAGTATCAATAAAAAACATCATGCCCAAGTCAATATATTCTGTTTTAAAACTTCTAAGAAGATTTTCAAAATATCTTTTACAGATTTCTACATTACGTGTCCTATCATATTGTTCATGGATATCAACTGATCCGATATGCCCCTGAATTAATATTTTATCGCGGTTACCTTTTAGAGCTTTTGATATATTATCTCTTACAGGTGTGCCAGGTATAAAGACATCAAAGATATTAATATCACACTAAAGGGCACCCTGGACTACTTCTTCACATGTCTTATATGGTTTATTGTCCAGATACTCTGTGCCAAGCCCAATAATACTTGCTGACATCCCAGTCTTTCCAATATCTTTGTATATCAAAAACCCTCCTTTTAGCCAGAGAATATAATTTTGAGTTTAATTATTCATAACTTTTTCCTGATATTTAGTCCAGTTTTTAATTTAGGATCTAGGTCATTTATAAGCTAATGTCAAACACACTGGCTATTACCTGCTGAAATATTGTTATAAAATGGCTTTCAAATTATTGTTGCTAGAGATTTTTCTTATTGCTTTCAAAATATTTGCTGTTGAATTTATTCGCTTTCTGGTCTGAAATCCAGTAATTGATATTATTAATTCCCTTAAATTATTACGATTATATATTCTAATATAAATATCTTATCTGGTCTATAGCAATTAAAATAAAAAGATAATAAATTTGGTTTATAGTATAAAAATATCTCCATTTGAATTAATAATCCTGTTTCGAACCTTGTAGAATATGACCAGCGAAAAATTAGAGTTTTAATTTTCCCCTGCTTTTAAATATAAAAACCAGTGCCCCGGTAATAGCAACAGCAGAAGCAAGGATTATTCCATAGCTGTAAGTGCTGGAAATATCAAAGAGAAGCCCTCCTATTATGGGAGATATTACCCCGGATACCCCGTATGACAGGTGTATTGATGGATAGATATTTTCAAGGTTATGGATTCCATGAATATTTGAAATCTCGGCAGCAAATAGCACAAAATTAGCCCCAAAACCCATTCCTATAAAAAAAGATATTAGCATAAAGGAAAAACCATTATTGGCTGGTATTAATAAAAGCAGGATTGATATTGAGAGGAATATAAGGGCAGCAATGATTGATTTTTTGCTGCCTATAAGGTCAGTAATCTTGCCCCATATAATCCTCCCCAGGGAATTTCCAACTGCAAACAGGCTAATGGCCATGGTAGAGAAAAAATTACTAAAGCCATATGACAGCCCTATTGGTTTAAGGTTTCCAATTATCAGTACGCCGGCAAAGGTCCCAGAAAACATTAAATATAACAATAGCCATAGATTTTTATTTTTTGTAATATCTTTTATGCTTAATATGTTGTGGTCCTCAATTTGATTGCTATTCTGGTTGGGATTTGTTACAAGGAACGCAGACAGCAATATTATTGCACCATAACTGATGGATATAATTTTGAAAATATCCAGGACAGGCAGGTTTCTTTTAAGCAGAAATTCGACCATCTGCGATAGAAGTATGGCGCCGCCCCCGAAACCAGCAACAGAAATTCCGGTAATTAAACCTTTATGGCCAGGAAACCATTTTATGGGGGTAGCCAGCGCGCTTGCATAGCCAAAGCCAATCCCGGCTCCGGCAATAAGCCCCATCCCTAAAACCAGGAATACTAAATTTCCATTGGAAAATGCAGATATTAAGTATCCACAACTGAAAAGGGCAGCGCTTATTATGGTGCTGGTGCGCGGGCCTATTCTTTTTAGCAACCTGCCGGCAACTACCAGTGATATGGCAAATGAAGGTATAGTAAGTCCGAATATCAACTGGGTCTGTGCTGTTGTAAATCCACACTCAGCCCTAAGAGGGGGAACGTATATGCTAAATCCATACATACCGCCAAGGCAAACCATGGTAAGGATAGAGCCTAAAAGCACAAAATATTTTTTCAGTTTGGTAAACATCTATGCCTAAAATTTAATATTGGGACAAATTATTAAAGTATTCTAAAGCCACTTTTAATTTTGTCAATAATTTTTGGTATTATTGTTATTTAAATTTTAAATTACAGTCTGAATAGGTTCTTTTTTAAAAATAGTGTTGATTTATTATCTTTTTTTCCAAACATATCTCAAAAAACATAATAATTGATACCTATTTAAACCAAATTGCTTGAATTCGCTTTATGTCAACAAAGATGACGCTTTTTTTAATTAAATAATTTAGTACTTATTATCTTCCCTATTAAGCACAACTTCCTCAGGAGCGCCCCAGCAAATAGTATCCCTTGATCCCCAGTGCTCGGGATTTTCACGTTTTGCCCTTTGCATGACTTTGTTTCTGTTTTTAAAGATGTCTGCTGCGCTGCCGTCTCGCATCTGCTCCGGGGTGATGTATCCTATTGATGAATGAAGATGTTCTGTGTTATACCAGTTTACAAAATCTGCCATCCATCCTCTTGCATGTTCAATATCTTTAAATCTTATCGGATATCCGCTGCTGTATTTAAGTGTTTTAAAAAATGACTCAATATATGGGCATTCTTTTCTTAAAAAAAAGAATGAAATACTTCCTGGGTAAGCCAAAGGTGACCTATAAATATAAATACGAAGAAAAGATAGCTGGATTCAAACCTTTTCAATGGAGGCAGCTTGCTTCCCATATACCAGGTAAGGGCAAGCAGGCTGTCTGTTACTGCCGGTATTATAATAACGTTAAGAGAGGCAGACTGAAAAAAAGAAGAATGTGGCCAGAATATCATATTATAGAAGATGATTCTCCCGGAGGTCTAAATAAGTTCTGGGCTTATACAGAAGATGTATAAAGTGGGTCTGCTTACCTTCCCAAAGTACGGGGGAGAGATGAGGATTATTGCTTTTATTTTAAGATTATAAGGTTGTAAAAAAGATTCTTGATTATTTGGGTATAGATGAATTTGAGAAAAAGAGGTATTCCACATACTTTCTGATCAGTATTTGAGACCAGTGGCCATTTTTATCTCCAATAATGATAAATATGCCGACTTTTGGGGATTATAGGTCGGGGATCCAAAAGCAAATTCTTATAAATTATAAATTAAGCACTCGAGCTCCGTGAGGCAAGAAGGCTGCTGGACAGACTCGAAATACATTATGCCCCAAAGCATGGCAGCTGGTTAAATATCGCAGAGAATGAACTAAAAATTCTAAATGGTCAGTAGCTAAACCGCAGAATCCCCTATTAGGAAATGTTAATTGAAGAGGCAGCAGTCTGGCAGGACAAGCATAATTATGATAAAGCTAAGGTTACCTGGCAGTTTACAGCAAAGTGTGCCAGGATAAAACTAAAGAGGTCTTATCCTATATTATTATCTTGACATACTGCTAGTTTGAAGAGTCTGCTTAAATTTTAAGCGCTTCTCCTATTTGCTCATAGGATATATCAGGCAGGTGAGCGGTTGTTTTTGCATGTTCTATTGTTATACTGACAAGGTTGCCTTTTTCATCAATATCTATATATATATTTTCTGAAATTTCTCGGGTTTCCTTTATCACATTTTCCGAAAATTCTAATAAAGCGGTGTCAGTATCATTGAAATATTTTATTTTCATATTCTTATTCCTCCTTGAAATTTCTATCAAAGAAAGCATTATGGACTGTTTCTCCATCTTTAAGCATTATGACTCTTAAATACTTTCCTTCACTTTTGATTTTTGACCATTTTCTTATTCTTCCATCTGACTGTATTTCAGTTTTAACTGGATCGTTGATGGTATCTTTTATCCAAGTATCTTTTACTTTCGACCTATCTGGTCTTTTCTTCATATAATGAAAATAATTTGTAAATTTCATTTTAATAATTCTGAAATCTTAAAAACTTCTTTTTTGTCAACAAATCTGTCATTAATGTACTTATGTAGTATGCTTGATATCAATGTCTGGTAAGGGATACCCTCAATATTAGCAATAGATTTCAATTGCTCGAGATCATTGTTATTGAGCCTTAGAGTCACAACTCTTTTCTTTGAGCTTTTTTCTAAAACTGCCTCGATATTTTTCTTCTTCTCCTTAGAAACTTTTTTATATCCGGCTGCTTCCTTCTCAATAATCTTTTCATCTTTATCTAATTTATATTTCATTTTAATTTCTCCTTATATATCTTATGAAAATTCCTACTGGGAAATACTGTTTTTATTACAATGTTGTTGTCACTATCAATAACAAAAGGTACGACATGTATATAATTTCTATATACAAGAATGAAAATTTGCTGCCCAACTCTTTTTGGATGTTCTAATATATCTAAATATTTTTTATTAATAATAATATCTACGATGTCTTCAATCTCAATATTACGTTCATATCTTAACTTTATAGCCCTATGTCTATCATAGATTATCATAAAATAATTATATAGAATAAATTTATAATGTCAATACATTAAATTTATATTGTAAATTTTAATAAATAGGGTCTATAATCTTAAATACAAAGTTTATAAAATAAAGCTCTTGACTATAAGAATATAAAAATTGTTTTAATTCTATCTAATTTATTTTCTAAATTATTGGTTTCATTAAAATAAAAAGCTCGAAATATGTCCACTAAGGGGAGCCATCAATCCTAAATATACGTGCCTGCGGAACATGTTGAAAATCTTCTTAAATGTTCATAAAATGTGAACTAATAGTTTATAAATCATGAACGTTGCTTAATAAGGACTAAAATAAATGCATAAAATATTTTCAACTCCTGAAAGATTAAAAATTATAAAATATGTAATCTTCAAAGAAGGCCCATTAAGCGTAAACGCTGTAGCAGATGATCTAAACTTAAGCAAAGGGTTAGTTTCTAAATACTTAGAATTGTTGTTACAGGAGAAAATTACTAGTAGGTCAAAGGGAAAATACTTAATTACTGATTCTGCTATTACTAAAGCTATTAAGATTTTTTTAAACATTTCAGAAATAGAGGTAGAACTTTTTAAAAAATTTAAATTTGTAAAATCGGTTGGTCTTTATGGAAGTTGTGCAAAAGGTGAGAACACGGAAAATTCAGATATAGATATATGGTTGTTGGTAGATGATGTTGAAGACGGGAAAGTTGCTTCGCTAAGTTCAGCAATAAGCAAAAAAATAAAAAATGCACAATCGATATTTTTAACAGAAAAGAAACTTGAAAAAATAAAAAAAGATGATGAACTTTTTTACCATTCATTATCCTTTGGTTCAATAATTATTTATGGAGTAAAAGATGCCATTTGATTACCGCGACTGTATAAAAGCAAGCCTTCTTCGCAAGATTCCACCCTCTAGAGATAAAGCTTTTCAATCGGTAAAAAAAGCTAAAGTTTGGCTAATAGAATCGAAAAAGTCTTTGGAAGGTGATGCAACAAGTTCTTCAATAATAGCATCTTATATGTGTATGTTTCATGCTGCTAGATCAATTCTCTTTTTTGACGATTACAGGGAAAAGAGTCATGCATGTATTGCAAGATATTTGGAAGAAAAATATGTAAAAACCAATATATTGGATAAAAAGTGTTGAGCTGCTTGACCATAGCAGAGAAACAAGACACAATGACCAATATAATCTTAGTTTCTTTTCAACAGAAGATGATGCTAAAAATGCTTTAGAATCTGCAGAATCGTTTTTTAATGAAATGGAGAGTTTACTTAAGAAAATATCCAAATAGCTAAATTAGTTGCTAGTTATAGTATGTTTTATTTTTTGTAGGTTTTTTAAAAAGTAGTTCGAAATATCAAAGATTAGGGGAGCCAGCAACCTAAGGTTTCAGCTTTTGGCTCTTTACCGGCAACAGGGGCAGCCCGTACTCTAACAGCATAACGCTCTGACTCCTTAACCTGTAGTTTTCAAATATTTTAAGTATTGATGTAATTCTTTTTCTGATAAACTACAATTGTAGTAAATCGTAATAACGAGGTAATGTTGATAATTTTTGATTCTTCTACATTGTTTTTGTTAGCTAAGGTAGATATTCTACAATTAGTTTTAAAACAATATATTGGAGTTATACCAGAAATAGTAAAAAAAGAAGTTTTATTTAAAGAAACTATGGATGCCAGAATAATTAAGCGGTTCATTAGTGAAGGGAAGATCAAATTAAATAAAAATCCAAACAAGAAAGTTATTGAAAAAGTTTGTAAAGATTTTCCTTTAGGTAAAGGTGAAGCGGCTGCATTAGTTTTAGCCAGAAAGAATAATTATATTTTTGCAACTGACGATGGATTAGCTATTAAAGTTTGTAAAATATTTAATATAAAATTTGTAACAGCTATTCATTTTTTAATTGGAGCGCACATTGATAAAAAGATTGCTTTAGCAAAACTTAATTTACTCCAAGAATTTGGACGTTATTCAATAGATATTATTAAAGATGCTAAAAAACGTATAATTGGAGGGTAATTAAAAATGAGTGTAATGAGTCTACGTTTAAATAGGGAAGAATTAAATAGAATATCTAAACTCTCAGAACAAAAAAAAGAAGCAAAGTCAGCAGTAGTTAGAGAATTATTAAGAGAAGGATGGATATTTTATTGGCTTAAGTTATATAGTGCGGGCAAAGTATCTATTGGGAAAATGGCTGAAGAACTTGACCTATCTATAAATGATGTTTTAGACTTACTTGCTGAATTTGGCATAAAATCATCAATTCATTATGATGACTACTTAAAGGGATTTGAAAATTTAAAAAAGTAGCTAAATTAATTAAAATTATTATATTTGAATGCAAATAATATTTTAATAATTTGGTTCGAAATTTCAATACTTGGGGGAGCCAGCAAATTTTAATATACATCATCATGTTTTCCAATATCAATCGGAATTATCGTGTTTTCTTCAATAATGAAATCAATGCATATCCTATATGAGATATTAATTGAAACTGAATATAAATCTGATAATTTACCTTTTAATTTATGCAAGCGAAGTGATGGGTGAAATACATTTATTTCGATTAACTTTAAAGTCTTTTCGTATTGAGAAATAATTTCAGGGTGATTTTTTAAAAACTTTTTGGCTCTCTTAATATATGTTTCAGTATATATTATTTTATTCACCGGTTATTCTTTTAATGTGTTCTTCAACAGATTCTTCAATAAATTTGCCATTTTTCATATCTCTTCTTGACTCGATAAGGGCAATTTCAAGCTCGCACTCTCTCAAACTATTATATGCTGCAATAGGCAAAACGACATATTCATTCTTTCCTCTTACAGTAATAATAACTTCATTGTCGCTTGAGGTCGCATCTTTTAATGCGGAAGCCCCTTTTTGTTTTAATTCGCTTGCTGTTAATATTTTTACCATAATAACACTCCTTTTAGTACTTTAAATAGTACTAAATAATATACTTTTGTCAATTACTACATAAAATTTATTTTGAACTTTAATAATTCACTAAAAAATTGGTTCTTTTTAAAAATATTGTTGATTTTTTATTTAGAATTTATTGGCCTAATTCTGAGCTTTATCCTCTTTTTTTAACAAGATCTGTATCCTATTTCTAATAAATAATTCAAATAATCGCTTAAAATGCATTAAAACCATCTTCAGATGGTTGAAACAGTTTCTCTCGCTTCGAAATATATCATATCTTTTAAACTTATCTTTATATACCAACATTATTCTTAAAAAGAGCCAATAATTTTTCTATTTATTTTTTCCTGTTTAAACTGCACTTTTCCGCTCATTATAATTTTTAAGTAGAAGGAACGAACATTATGAAGGTATCTGGCGCAGAAATAATAGTTAAAATGTTAGAGGCAAATGATGCAAGTTATATTTTCGGTGTACCTGGTGGGCATTTACTAAAATTTTATGATGCTGTTTACAATAGTAAAAAACTAACACCAATTTTAACTAAGCATGAGAGCGGCGCTGCTTTCATAGCAGCAGGTTTTTCTGAAGTTAGTAATGAGATAGGTGTTTGTACCGGTACCGTAGGTCCAGGAGCCACTAATCTTATTACTGGCATAGCTTCAGCTTATATGGATTCGATACCAATTTTTGTTCTTACCGCACAAGTTGGAACTAGCACAGTGGGCAAGGGAGGATTACAAGAAGCTACAGGAGTTGGTCGAACAATTGACCATGTAGAATTATTTGACGGTATAACGAAATATTCTAATCGGGCATTAAATGTTAATAAATTACCTGAAAGTTTTAGAAATTTAATAAGGCTTGCCTTAAATGGGAGGCAAGGGCCAGTACACTTAGATGTAATGGCTGATATTTTAGCCTCTTATACAGAAGTTGATAACAAAATTTTAAATGAAAAAATAGAAAAACTATCTATTTCTGCAATTCAGAAGGATATAGATAGGGCTTCTAAATTAGTATTTTTTTCTAAAAATCCTGCAATTCTTGCTGGAGCTGGGGCCCGTGCTGCTAGTAAAGAAATCCTTAAACTTGTTGAAAATTATAATATACCATTGGCTACTACTAT
This sequence comes from Actinomycetota bacterium, assembly GCA_051744245.1. Classification (GTDB taxonomy): domain Bacteria; phylum Actinomycetota; class Humimicrobiia; order Humimicrobiales; family Humimicrobiaceae; genus M55B165. Next base: position 34,981 of record JBNJCV010000003.1, read on the forward strand.
AAGAGGAAAGGGAATAATACCTGAAAATCATGAATTTTATCTTGGTTGTTTGGGTCTATATGGAATAAATATAGCAAATAAATATCTTAGGTCGGGTATTGATGTACTTATTGGAATTGGTACTAGTTTCAGTGAATTTACTACTCATGCATGGGATAAAAGGTTTCAACCTTCTGATGCGCTAATCCAAATAGATATTGATGGATGGGAAATTAGCAAAAATTATGCTACAGAGATAGGTATAAAAGGAGATTCAGATATAGTTCTTTAACAATTATTAACTGCAATGGAGAGACAAGATAAATCCAAAAAATTTATAGATTCTAGCAAGATAACCAAAATGAAGAGAGAAAGAGAATACTTTTCTGACCCAAAAATGGAAGATGATAGCATTCCTTTGAAACCACAACGTTTCATGAAATTATTGCGGGATTCATTACCAGAAGAAACTATTATTTTTGGAGATATCGGCAATACTTTAACTTGGCTTGAAAGTTATTTCCAATCGCTTAAACCTAATTCTTTTTTTATTTGCTCTAGCTTAGCATCTATGGGTTATGGGGTTTCAGCATCGATTGGAGGCCAAATAGCGGCAGGCAACCGTCCTGTAGTTTGTGTTTGCGGAGATGGTGATTTTCAAATGCAAGGTATGGAAGTTGTTACAGCGGTTAATTATAATATCCCTGTAACTTGGTTTATTTTAAATAATCAATCTTTAGGTATGATGGTCGACTTACAGAAAATAATTTATGGAGGAAGAAAAATATCTAGTGAATTTGTGAACCCTGATTTTGTTAAACTTGCAGAATCTATGGGAGCAGTCGGATTAAGGATTACTAAACCAAAAGAGATAGAATCAGTAGTACAAAAAGCTATTAGCAATAAAAAACCAACTGTAGTTGATGTACAAATTGACCCAGATGAAGCCCCACCATTTGATGCTAGGGCAGAAGCAATTACTAAAGCCCAGGGATCGTCAGCTCCTTTATTAAAAAAATTGAAAATGGTTCCTAAATTTTTAAAAAGGACTTAAGCTTAGCCAGTAAGCTTTATTTATTTTTATAGAAATAATAAAAGAAGATACAAACGTTGCAAAGAAATAAGAATTAGTTATGTTGGGAGATCCAGGAAGAAGGAGGTAGAATTATATGAAAGCTAAAGAATTAGATAAAAAATTTGATGAAAATAAAGAAGATATTACAAAATATCTTGATATAGCAAAAGTAAAAAGACCAAAACAAGAACAAAAAAGAGTAAATGTCGATTTTCCTTTATGGATGGTAAATTTATTAGATAAAGAAGCTAAAAGACTGGGAGTACCAAGACAATCTATTATTAAAGTTTGGGTAGCAGAAAGACTTGAAAGACAAATTCAGTAAGAAATCCACCTTTACTTATATTTTTAAATAAGTTACTCTAATCCAAAAAGTCATGCAAGTAAAAAGAGTTAAATTTAAAAGCGGATTAGTTAAAAGCCAGGCCCAGGTAGAAAACCTTCCAGTAAGCACTTGGAAATGGAAAGAAATTCCAAAAAAATTAAGGGATTTGCTAAAAAAAGACAAGCCCTGGGAACTATCTGGAAGCTACGGAGATCCAACAGTTGCCACCCCTATTGAGTACGAGAAAATAACTTTTATTGGCAGGGAGAATAGTGAAATTATAGAGTTTTGGAATCTGGGCGCGGTATTTTTTACAAGTGAAAATACTGAAGAGCTGCGCCGGATATTTAGGTGCCTGGTTAGATTTAAAGACATCCAAAAATAATATAATAAAAATGATAGCGCTTCATATATCTGCTATAGAAGGAAACCTTTATCTGTGGAGTGAAGGCAAGAAAGTTGGCTCCATTAATGATTTAAAAAAATCGGTTGGGGCAATAAATTTAGGTCTAAAGGTTTTAAAGAAAAATACTGAAGATATAATATTGTGGCTACCCTCTCAGGGTGAAAAATTTATTCCTTCCTCTTTCTTGACAGGAAATATGCATGAAAATATGCCTGGTACAAAGATAGCTGCATTTACTGCCAGAGCTAGGCCTTTAGAAATTGAGGAAGCACTCGAGCTTGCATCTATTGCAAAAGACGGAAACATAGCGGGAAGCAAAGTTATCTTTGGCAGTTCAATTTTCTGGGTTTTGTGCATTTTAAGGGTAGCCCTAAAAATTGCAGCAGAAGAGAATTTTCTTCCAGGACTATTTAACAGGCTTGAATACTGGGAAGCAAGATGGGTTCCGGTTCCAGGAAATGAGGACGAGAATATTTTAAAAAAGCTTTCTAGCTGCATGCCTCCTGTTTGCAGGTGCGCAAACCATGGCGGGGAAACGCCCAATACGTCTGCAATTATTGTAACCAATATGATTTTAGCAAATAGTGTCGATTCTGTTTTGCGCAAAGGCGTAACTAATGAAAGCAGCAACAACCCAGAAAGTGTACACGATGCCTGGATTAATGCCCTGGCTAGAAAAGAGGCAAGGGTTATTTGGGATAATAAGGCAGAGATAAAGGAGCTTAGCAATAATCTTAATAGCTGGAAAAGCCCCATTAATATTTTTTCACAGTCTCCGTTTAATTTATGTTTTAAGCTTTCTGAGCCGCAAGATGAAAATGATAGATGGCGTGTAGATTATCTGCTGCAGCCAAAGCATGACCAGAGTATTTATATGCCTCTGGCAAGGGTTTGGGACGATGATGCAAAAGTAAAAATGCAGATAGAAAAATTTGGTAAATCACCTCTTCAATTTATCTTGGCTGCCCTGGGGCAGGCGGCAGGCTTATGTCCCGAAGTTTCTAGCAGCTTGAAGAAAAAAGACCCGGAGGGTTTTAGCCTAAGCTTGGAAGGCGCATACAGGTTTTTAAAAGAATATGCGCAGGCTTTTAGCGCAGCGGGCTTTAAAGTTCTTTTGCCTTCCTGGTGGGTGGGCAAAGGCATTTCTAAAAAATTAGGCCTAAAAATTAAGGCTAGCAGCCCCAAGATGCAGGGTAGCGGCGGATTGAACCTTGATTTAATGGTTGAATTTGATTACAGGGTTTCTATGGGAAATGACGAGTTAAGCCCAGAAGAGCTCAGGTCTCTTGCTAAATTAAAGATTCCCTTGGTTAAAATCAGGGGGGAGTGGAGGCAAATAGATAAAAATCAGATAAGCACTGCCTTAAAATTGCTGGATAAACATAAAAACAAAAAAATTTCTGCGCGCGACCTTTTAGCCTTATCCCTGAGGTCTAGTAAAGAAATTGGGGATTTAGAAATTGAATCTGTTAGCTCCGATGGGTGGCTGAAAGATTTACTTGATAGTTTAGCCGGAAAGGCTGCCTTTAGCTTGGCAAAACAGCCCCCGGGATTTAGGGGCAAGCTTCGCAAATACCAGAAAAAAGGGTACTCCTGGCTTGCCTTTCTGGGAAAATATGGATTAGGGGCATGTCTGGCCGATGACATGGGGCTTGGTAAAACAGTTCAAACACTTGCTTTAATCCAGAAACAGTCAATTAACGGAGAGAAAAGGCCGGTGCTAGTAGTATGCCCCACTTCTGTAGTAAATAACTGGCTGAAAGAGGCCAGGGCATTTACTCCAAACCTAAAGGTTTTTGTACACCATGGCAGTGACAGAAAGAAAAGGGGAGAATTTGCAAAAATTGCTGAAAAGAAGCAAATAATAATATCAAGCTATGGATTGCTGAGAAGGGATATTAATTTTTTAAAAAAAATTGATTGGGCGGTGGTAGTTTTAGATGAAGCTCAGAATATTAAAAATCCCGAAACCAAACAGTCAAAAGCTGCACGCTGCTTACAGTCTGGTTTCAGTATTATATTAACGGGCACCCCGGTTGAAAACCATGTGGGAGACCTCTGGGCATTGATGGATTTCTTAAACCCGGGCCTTTTAGGCACCCAGAGCTATTTTAAAAGCAAGTTCTACAATCCAATCCAGGTTTATAATGACCAGGAGGCTGCCGCTAAATTAAAATCTGTAACTTCCCCCTTTATATTAAGGAGGGAGAAAACAGACAAAAATATTATATCTGACCTTCCAGAAAAGATAGAAATAAAGGACTATTGCAATTTAACAAAAGAGCAGGCTTCCCTTTATAAGGCGGTGGTTGATGAAATGGAAGAAAAAGTCAAACAAGCGGAGGGAATTGATAGGCGGGGCCTTATACTTTCTACGATTACCAAGCTAAAACAGGTTTGTAACCATCCCGCCCTTTTTGCCAAGGATAATTCAACAATTGACGGGAGATCGGGAAAGTTGGAAAGGCTTGTAGGCATACTTGCCGAAACTATTGAATTAGGAGAAAGGAGTTTAGTTTTTACCCAGTACTCACAGCTGGGGGAAATGTTAAAAGGTTACCTTCAGGATTATTTTGTTGAAGAGGTTTTCTTACTGCATGGAGGCACAAGCAGAAAAAAAAGGGATGAAATGATAGATATTTTCCAGGGTAGCGGCAACGCCCCCCACATATTTGTATTGTCCATTAAGGCTGGGGGAACCGGCTTGAATTTGACCAGGGCAAACCATGTCATTCATTTTGACCGCTGGTGGAATCCCGCAGTGGAAAACCAGGCTACAGACCGGGCGTTTAGGATTGGGCAGAAAAGGAATGTAGGGGTACATAAATTTATTGTTGCTGGAACACTGGAGGAAAGAATAGATGAAATGATTGAAAGCAAGATTAATGTAGCCAAAAATGTTATAGGAGCTGGCGAAGATTGGCTGACCGAACTTTCAAATGAAGATTTTTATAATTTAATTAAATTAAGCACTGAAGCTATAGGGGAGTAAACATGGGCAGATATTATGAATGGTATGAGCCTACAATACCAAAAAAAGTAAAAGGAGGCATAAAGGCTCACAGCAAGCGAGGCGCATTTGCAAATAGCTGGTGGGGCCAGAGGTGGATTGAAACTTTAGAAGGCTTTGATATAGGGGCTAGGCTTGCAAGGGGCCGGACCTACGCGAGGAAGGGCCAGGTGGCAACCCTTGATATTGGCCGGGGCAAGCTTACCTCAAGAGTACAGGGCTCTGCTGACGAGCCCTACATTGTTTCTATAGAGCTTGATACTTTTACAGCCAAGAAATGGAAAAAAATTATAGCAAGGCTTTTGGAGAAGCCAATTTTTGCGGCCCGGCTCCTTGGCAATGAAATGCCCCCGGACATAGAGCTGGTATTTGAAGATGAAGGCCTGTCCCTGTTTCCGAAAAACCAGCAAAGCCTTAGAACAAACTGTAGCTGCCCCGACTGCTCTAATCCATGCAAGCATATTGCCGCAGTTTTCTATATTATGGCCGAAGCTTTTGACAATGACCCCTTTTTGATATTTAAGCTTAAGGGAATGGACAAGGATAAGCTGATAAAGCAGCTTACAGGCAAAGACAGTGATTACAAAAAGCAGAAACTAATGCCTGAGCCTTTGCCAGAAGAAGCTCCGGGCTTCTGGGGGCAAGATTTAAATTTTGATTTTAATATAAATATTGGCCTCCCAGGTTTGCACGCAGCCATCCCTAAAAGGCTGGGGTTACTTTCATTTTGGCGGTCAGAGAAAAAATTTGTTCCGCTTATGGAAAAATTATACAAGAAAGCCTCTTCTTATGCTGTAGAGAGGTTAGAAAAACTATAGAAAGGGCTATTTAAAATATTTTAAATTTTAGCTTAGAAAATGTTTAATTTTAGGATAAAATTGAATTATTGAAAAAAATAATTTAGGTAGTGATGTCAGCAAGAAGAGTAAACAGGGTTCCGGTTAACCTGCATCCACAGGAATCCGGGCTTTCAAAAAAAGAAATAAGAATTATACTGAGGGCTGCAGACGAGATAATAATGGAAGGTGGCAGGAACCTGTTGGCAAAACTGCTAAAGGGCTCTAAAGAAAAAGTTATCTTGCAAAGGGGCTTGGAAAATACTAAAAATTATGGCTATTTTAAGAACCTGTCGGTGTTCGAGATCATATCGAAAATAGACTGGCTAATAATTAACAGGTACTTAAAAATAGAGTATGATTACAGGCTACCCTTGATTGTTTTTGCCCCGGAGGGCTGGGAAATAGAAAAAGATACCTACACAGATGAGATCATAGAAGAATTTGATAAACTGATCGAATCCGGGGTAGATTATTACAATATGAGCTTTTTAAAAGACGCTCCAAGAGACATGGTTTTTTTACTGCTAGAAAAAATAAGGGGGAAGAAAGACCCTAAATATATACCAATTTTAAAACAATGGAAAAAAATTGATTATAAAAAAGTTAGGGCTAGAATAAATTCTGTAATAAAATCTATTAAAAATAGTAAGGCAAAAAAGGAAATTTAACCGATTACGTGTCTTCTGCCACAACAAAGAATCTATAGTTTTAAAGGTATAAAACCAGACAATTCCTTAGAAATCCTTTTAATAATTTATATAAATTTTCTTTAGTTATAATATGGTTCTGGATTGGTTCTCATAACGATTAGGATAACCTCTTAAAAAAATAAGGTCTGCTGATAAATAAATCACCCTGAATATTTGTATCCTCTTTTAAATTTTAAATAATTTAATTGTTGATAATCCTGGAAAAATCTTAATATATTTTTATGTTATAAATATTGACCAGTCCGGGGGCAAGTTTGGCTCACTTCCGTTTTGTAATTGTAAAACCCGGTTCTTACTTAACTTTTCTGAAATCAATTATGGGCTGAATTTTCGAGATTTACTATACTCCGATCCCAATATATATATTTTTTTAAAAGCAGATGGCTACTTTGGGGATGTTTCCAGGTATAAATTTTGATGTAATATAAATTGGGAGTATTGCATACCCAGTATATTTCATATTCTTCCAAAAAACCTAATAGATATGATTGAATCCCGAAGATATATTGTCTACTTTGAAAAGAGGACCTTTCTCAAATAAACCTCAGTATTTTAGTAATTTCAGCAATTGGTTTTTCAGATTATAGAAACTGGGTATTTTACTGCATTAATAATTGGCCTAGAATTTTACATATTTTTCTCTTATGTTATAATATTTCTTGAAAGTGCTAATAATAACATTTTTAAGAAATATAATGAAGTATATTGAATTAAAAAATAGATTAAAAGATATGACTGTCTTCTCAGTCAGGGATATAGAGAAATCAGCTGATAAAGTATTCCATAGACGGAGACTCAATGAGTGGCAGGAAAAGGATTATATAAAAAAGCTGGTAAAAGGTTATTATATATTCTCCGACATGAAGGTTGATGATTATGCCCTGTATGAAATAGCCAACAGGATCTACAGCCCTTCATATATCTCCCTTGAGACTGCTCTTTCCTACCATGGATTAATACCTGAGAGTGTCTATTTGATTACTTCTGTTTCTACAAGAAAGACAAACTCTTTTAAAACACCTCTGGCTATATTCGGTTATAGGAAAATAAAAAGCAGTCTTTTTTTTGGATATATTATAGAAGAGGATAATAATAGAGTATTTAAAATGGCATCACCGGAAAAGGCAATACTTGATCTGTTTTATCTGAAGCCAGATCTAAAGGGTAGTAGTGATTTTAGCAGTCTTAGAATCAATAATGATAATTTTAAGGGAATAATCGATAGGAAGAAATTATTTAATTATCTTAAGATATACAATAATAAAAGAATGTCAGCTGCCATTAAAAAGTTTTGGGGGTACATGTATAATGCTTGACCTGGAACAGATACAATCCTACTATCCTGAAAACCTGAGATCCTTCAAAAAAAATATCCTCAGAGAATATCTCCAATACAAAATCCTAGAAATAATCTATACTTCAGATTATGCAAAAAGACTGATTTTTATGGGTGGTACAGCTATAAGGATACTGCACGCGAATAAGCGGTTTTCTGAGGATCTTGATTTTGATAATAAGGGATTAGGAAAAGATGGTTTTGAGGATTTGGTAAATGTAATAAAAAAAAGGATGAAGTTGGAGGGATACAACATAAGCACAAGAAACAACTATAATAATACCTTTAGGAGTTATATCAAGTTCCATGATATCATGTATGAATACTCATTGACCCCTCATATAAAAGAGAATATTGATCTCCGACTTGATGCTGAACCACAGGAATATGACTATACACCGGAAAAGACTTTTTTAAATAAATTTGATATCTTTACCCAAATATTCAATATTCCAGTTGCAATACTTCTGTCTCAAAAAATATTTGCTATCTTTAACCGGAAGAGAGCTATGGGAAGAGACTTCTTTGATGTGGTATTCCTTATGGGAAAAACAAAACCGGACTATGGCTATCTGAAGAATAAACTAGGCATCAGAGATAAAAGGGAACTAAAATCGAGATTGCTTGCTTTCTGTGAAAATATAGATTTAAAAATGCTGGCAAGGGATGCCAGGCCATTCCTGTTTGAGCCCGAAGACTCTAGGAAGGTAAGGTTGTTTTCAGATTTTATTAACAATGTTAAATTGTAATTAAGGATTACTAAGAAAAAGTCCTCAAAGTCAAAACCATCAGAGAGTATAAGATAGGGACCGGATATTGGATTTTATTAATTATTTCTTCTATTCCACATTTTTTCTGATCCGGTATTATCATCGGTGATCATTTTGTCTGTGACAATTTAGGGTTATGCCTACCTTTGGGATGTAATAGATTGGGGATCCAGAAGCAAATTCTTATAAGTTTATAGTCCAAAATCCCGGTTCTTAGCCAACAGTGGAGCAACCAGCTATCCAACTGTATAACGTTTTTACTCTTGGACGAAATTATACCGGGTTCAGTTCAAATCTTTCCAGTAATCATTTCTTTCTCAGGGGATGAATTGCATGATAAAGTCTAAATAGCCCCTAATACCGCCAGTTTGATTATGTCTTTTTACAGACTTAAGGACTTTTCTAAGTGCTCTTCTTACTTCGTTGCGGGTGTAGTCACTAAAGCTGAGCTGAAGTCTAAGCCGCTGATTAATCTCTTTTACAATTTTATCATTGCTTTTTATTTCAGGTCTGGAGACCAATTCTTCCAGAGATAAAATAACTTTTGTATCTGTTAACCCTGTATTAGAATCATCAATATACCTGATTGTTCCTTCAATAGTATTTAAAAGAGAAATATAATAATCATCATCCCAGTTTATATCATCAAAATTCAAACTTTCTTCAGGAGAATATAGTTCTGGCAATTCTTTCAATTGGTGCGTAAATTCATCTTTGCCGGCAATTACTTTTATTAAACCGTCTTTATTCTCAAAAAATTCAATGGAATACTGGAAATCTTTGATTCCTTTGTCAATAGGTTTTAGTTTTTGGATTTTATCTAATTTTTCTTTAAGTTCTTTATCCATAAGATAAACTAGGTTAGAGGTTTTATACAAATCAATCACGGAAAAAACCTATCAGGCTTAATGCAAGAGTACCAACATTAGATATTATATCCTTATTGGCAACATAGTTCTATAATAGATTTCTACAGCTACCAGGTCCTTAATATCAGGAGTTTTCTATTATTCTATTTCTAGAAAAATCTGCTAACCTTGAGCTTTTAAGCAAAAAGCTAAAAGCAGGTAAGAGCCGAGGGGAAGAGATGTGTTATCATAAGTTTTGATAGTCTGCGCTAAATTTAGGGCATAAAACTGTATGGTATATTGATTTTAAGTGCCGGTTTACGGAGTTTACTTAAATTTTAAGCGCTTCTCCTATTTGCTCATAGGATATATCGGGCAAGTGAGCTGTTGTTTTTGCATGCTCTATGGTTATGCTGACAAGGTTACCTTTTTCATCAATATCTATATATATTTTCTGAGATTTCCCGAGTTTCCTTTATCACATTTTCCTAAAATTCTAATAAAGTGGTGTCAGTATCATTGAAATATTTTATTTTCATACTACTATTTCTCCTTAAAATTTCTGTCAAAGAGAGCATTACGGACTGTCTCTCCATCTTTAAGCATTATGACTCTTAAATACTTTCCGTCCCTTTTGATTTTTGACCATTTTTTTATTCTTCCATCTGATTGTACTTCAGTTTTAACTGGATTCTTGATTGTATCTTTTATCCATTTATCTTTTATTTTCGATCTATCTGGTCTTTTCTTAGATGAAAATAATTTGTAAATTTCATAAAGGATTATAGATATTTTTTATCTTATTAATTTTGAAATATATCATATGCCTTATAATTTGTTAATCGAAACAAAAATGTTGATAGTAATATTATAATAGTTCTATTTGTTATCAATATTGTCCAGTCCGGGAATCTAGTAAAATTTACTTCAATAATTCTATAATCTTGAATACTTCATTTTTATCAATAAATATACCTTTAACATATTTGTGCCTAAGGCTTGATATTAATGTCTGGCAAGGGATCCTTTCGATATATTTTCTTCTTTAGGGCTATGGAACTATAGTGCTTTATATGCTTTTTCTATGGAATATTTATGCCTATAGCCCTGGAACTTCTTTTGGCTTTAAAGATGAATTAAAGATATGAGTATTCTTTTTAAGGGAGATGATTGGACTAAATCAAAGTTTAGATAATTTTTTGGACGAAAATTACCGTCAATTTTAAATGTCTTGCAGGCTAGCAGTAACTGCGAATATGGACCGAAAAAGCAGGCTATGCTGGCACTTGGATTAGAGGGAAATATAAGGGCAAAGTTAATCATCATATTAAAATTCATAAAATAATTATGTAATATATTATTCAGGTGATTATTATGAGAACAACAATAAATATTTCTGATAGCATGGTAAGAGAAGCAGAAGCCTTATATGGGACAAAAAATAGGTCAAAAGCTATAGAAAGTGCAATAAAGGATGCTGTGAGGTTTAATAAATTAAAGGAACTTATGACCCTTAAATCAAAGATATTATTTGATGAAGATAAAGTTAAAGCTTTAAGAGAAAGGGAAAAAGAGGAATTATAAAGATATTATAGGTGGTCAAAAAATATTAGTTGATACATCGATATGAATAGACCTTGATAAAAAACAAGCAAAGACAAAACTAGATTTACTGCAGGGATATGGATGCCCCTTGCTTGATATTATTAAGGATGCTGCAGAAAAAATAGTTGACAGGATTAAAAAAAATGTCTTCAAAGCAATAACGATACTGTACCATTAAGCATATCACCGAAGGCAGCTGTTAAGGAACATTTCTCCAAGGATATGAACAGGGTAATAAAAAAAGCTGAAGATAAGATGTACAGGCATATGCTAATAGAAAAAAGAAGCAGCAGAAGTAAATTATTACATCCTTGGAAGGACGCTGCAGGAACGGGGCTATGAAACCAGCGGACATGAACAAAGGCTAAAAGAATGTGCCAGGATATTGGCACAGAGGGTAGGATTCATAGAGACTCAATTTGATGATCTGGAATGACGACCCAATTACATGATATTGGGGAAATATCAATTCCAGATAAGCTAGTGTTAAAGAATGAAAAGCTTACCAAAAAAGAATGGGGTATCATGAAAAAACATCCCGAAATTGGTTTTAGAATTGCCGGGGCAAGCCTCGAGCTTTACCCAATTGTGGATTCTATACTTCATCACCATGAATGGTACGATGGTTCTGGTTATCCGCATGTCATAAAGGGCAATGAAATTCCTTTAATATCTAGAATAATTTCAATTGTTGAGGCTTACGAAGCAATGATAGAGGGAAGACCATGCAGGGAAGAACCCCCACCAGAGATAGTTTTACAGGAAATTAGAAGATATTCAGGAATCCAGTTTGACCCGGAACTAGCAGAAATATTTATTTCGGAGATAAAAAAACAATGGAGTAGCATTTACCGGTTAAGACTTCTGCCTTTAAGTTTTAACCGTAATGATAATAATCCTTTTATGGTAATGATAAGAAGCACTGAGATAAAATAAGGTTTCCTGCAACCCCTATTTGGAAAAAGTTACCTATATGTTTAGGTACTCAAGCAAATTGTATACCAGAAATACAGGCCAGACCAAAGATTTTAGAAAACCAAGGACACCTAGCCAGAAAGTGCCAGCATTTTGGATGTAATATACTGCGGCACCAATAAAAGCCATAAAGTATGCAGCGCCAGCGATTCCAGAGCCGCCATTGGTCCTATTAGACATTTTTTTCCTTTCTAATTTTTATATTTTTTTAATTATAAACATATTTCTAAAAAATTAGAACTAAATAAGAATATCCATTACGCATAACTTCATTGCGAGGATTTTAATATGGTTTTTTACTATAGCTAAAATGTGATAGGGCATATGCGTTTAAATATAAAAATGGTGGAGATGAGCGGAGTTGAACCGCCGACCTCTTGTCTGCCAGACAAGCGTTCTCCCACTGAACTACATCCCCACTTAATAAAAAAGTTAATCTTACTTTAGCATGCCTGTTGTTATCCTTACAGGGTTTATACATTATAGCATGTCAATTACAGAAATTCTAAATTATAAAATTTTTTTAACTGCAAAAATTGTACAGCTTCAGTGAATTTACTTTATAAAATTTAGGCAGATATTATTTCTATACTTAACCAAAAAGGAATTTAGTTGATTTTGTCAGTATTTATAAATAAGATTTATCCAAGGTTAACCAAAAGAAAGAGGAGTTTATGTGTTGTGCTCTTACCACCTTATTTTTTTTCGGCCCCCGTTTGGCCTTAGTGGTATGGTGGCTAATTAATCCTGGGTTATTTAGGTTAGCGTTCAATCACTGGATTTTGCCACTTCTTTTTGCAATTTTTGCTCCATATACCATGATATTTTATATTCTAGGCTGGTATTTAGGCCCGGGGATAAGCGGTTTTGAGTGGATATTGATTGTGGTTGGAATTTTTTTGGATATTACATCATATGGAGGAGGATACCGGAGCAGGAGGAGGTAGCCTAAAGGCAATTATGGAAATATTTTAGGGCTGCTTTTCTGCTTATAAATGTGGGGGTTTCAATTGCGGTACTATTTTACAAAAATATATAAATCTGTTAGCTTTTATTAGATTGTTATCTAAATAAACCGGTCATGGAAATAATTTTTTTAATACTTGTTATCCTGGAAATATTACTGCTGTTTGTAGCTTACTCAATCTTTATGTTTGGCAGGAGGATAAGAAGAGAGATTGGCCAGGTATTGGGAAACCAGGATAAAAAAGAAAGAAAGGTTATTGAGAAAAACAGTGTGGAAAGATTGCCGGCCCCGGTTAAAAGATATTTAGAATATGCCCTAAATGGCAGGAAAGAATATATAAGAACTGCAAAGGTAAGGCAGTCTGGTTACATAAGACGAAAGGGAAGCAGCAGGTGGCTATCCTTTAACGCAGTTCAGTATTTTAATGGATATAAGCCCTCTTTTATTTGGGTAGCTAATACTAAAGTTCCACCCTTAGCTTGGGTTGCAGCAAGGGATATGTATTTTGAAGGCAAAGGGAGCATGCTGGTTAAACTTTGGTCGGCATTTACTATTACAAATTTTTCGGGAAAAGAAGCTAATATCTCCTCCTTTATAAGGTATGTTTCTGAGATGCCCTGGCTTCCAACAGCTCTTCTTCCTTCCAGCTATCTCAAGTGGGAGCCAGTAGACAACAATTCGGCAAGGGCAATTATAAGTGATGGTAAAAATGAAGCTAAAATTACCTTTACTTTTAATTCCAGGGGGGAAATTGCTAAGGTGTCCACCTTTGACAGGTTCAGGGAGGAAGGAGGCAGACATTATAAGGAAAAATGGAGTGGGTTTTTTAGAAACTACAGGGAAGTGGAAGGGATAAAGGTTCCAGCTGAGTTAGAAGCTAAATGGGGTTCCAATTTCAAATATATAAAGATAAAGGCAGAAGCTATTAAATACTCTTAGGTGATTTTTAACCGGGTTAATATAGTTAGTTTTACTTTTCGTGGGGCTTTTTGACAATATATAGGCAATTATTTAAAATGTTATTCAATTTTTAGCCAATTTTTAAAAATATTAGAAAGAAGATAGCATATGGAAGATAATGCAGGAAAAACTGATTTTATCAGGGAAATAATCAGGAAAGACTTAAGAAAAGATAATAATATAGAAAAAATTCACACCAGATTCCCTCCCGAACCCAATGGATACCTTCATATAGGACATGCAAAATCCATATGCTTAAACTTTGGATTGGCCGAAGAATTTGGAGGGGAATGTAATCTACGTTTCGATGATACTAATCCCACCAGGGAAGAACTGGAATATATAAAATCCATCAAAAGGGATGTAAGCTGGCTGGGCTTTGATTGGGGAGAGCGGGAATATTATGCTTCAGATTATTTTGATAAGCTTTACGGTTTTGCTGTTAGGCTAATAAAGCAAGGCAAGGCTTATGTTTGTGATTTAAGCGCTGAAGAAATAAGGGAATACCGTGGGACCCTTACTGAACCTGGGAAGGAAAGCCCTTATAGAAACAGATCTGTTGAAGAAAATTTAAACTTATTTGAGGAAATGAAGATTGGCAAATATCCTGACGGAAGTAAGGTGTTACGGGCTAAAATAGATATGTCCTCTCCTAACCTTAATATGAGGGATCCGGTAATGTACAGGATATTGCATGAAAGCCACCACCGTACTGGCAGTAACTGGTGCATTTATCCAACTTATGACTGGGCTCATGGACAGTCAGATTCCATAGAGCATATTACCCATTCATTGTGTACTCTGGAGTTTGAAGACCACCGGCCACTGTATAATTGGTTTATTGAACAGCTTGGTATACATCGTCCCAGGCAAATAGAGTTTGCAAGGCTAAACCTTACCTATACTGTAATGAGCAAAAGGAAGCTGGCAGAGCTAGTTAAAAAAGGGCATGTAGAAGGCTGGGATGACCCCAGGATGCCTACCATATCGGGTATGAGAAGGCGGGGTTATACTCCTAAAGCAATTAGGAAGTTCTGTTCAGAAATTGGAGTGGCAAAGTCAGAAAGTACATTAGAGATAGAATACCTGGAGCATTTTGTAAGGGAAGACTTAAACAAGGTAGCACCCAGGGTAATGGGAGTTTTGGACCCATTGAAGATAGTAATAGACAATTATCCGGAGGACAAGGAAGAGGAACTGGTTGCCATAAACAACCCTGAGGATGCTTCTGCGGGGACCAGAAAAGTCCCTTTTTCAAAAGTACTGTATATAGAAAAACAGGATTTTATGGAGAGTCCTCCTAAGAAATTTTACAGGCTGGCCCCTGGAAGGGAGGTACGGCTGAGGTATGCATATTTTATAAAATGCGTGGATGTGGTTAAAGATAAAGAAGGAAATATTATAGAATTGCACTGCACCTATGACCCTGCTACAAAGGGGGGCGATGCCCCTGATGGAAGGAAAGTGAAAGCAACTCTGCACTGGGTGTCTGCTAGACATGCTGTTTCTGCAGAAATAAGATTATACAGTAAGCTTTTTACAAAAGAAAATCCTCTTAAGGTAGAAGATGGGGAAGATTTTAAAGAAAATTTTAATCCTCATTCTCTAAATATTAACAATAAGTGTAAGTTAGAACCCTCTTTAGCTAAAGCAAAGCCGGAAAATATTTATCAATTTGAAAGAATTGGTTATTTTTATGTTGACCCCAGCACTGCCAAGGAAAAATTGGTTTTTAACCGCACAGTTACCCTTAAGGACCAGTGGGCTAAGATAAGGAAACGTAGAAGATAAGGCTGTCCTACAGAATATAAAGAAATCTTTTTACATATTGACAACTGGTTTTTAAAATATTAATATAGACCATATAGTCTAGACTAGGTGGTCTATACATGAAAAACAAAGATTTTAAAAATAAGGAAAAATTAATACGGGCTGCTATTAAGGAATTCGGCAGCAATAGCTACCAGGAAGCATCCCTTAACAGGATTATAAAGGAAGCAGGTTTAAGCAAGGGAACCTTTTATTTTCACTTTGAGAACAAGAAGGACCTATACCTCTATATATTTAAGAAAGTTGCTGAAAGAAAAGAAGAGTTCTTTGCTGAAAAGTTATCAAAAAAAGGCGAGGGATTTCTGGAAAAAGATATTTTTGAAATATTTAAGGAATATTCAAAAACCGGGTTAGAGTTTGCCTTAGAATATCCATATTACCATAAATTAGGCCTGAAATTTTACAGTGAAAAGGGGAATAAGATATATGATGAAGTGAAAAGGACATTCTCGGGTAAACTGGAAAAATCCATTGCCCCCGTTATTAACCGGGCTATTGAAAGAGGGGAGCTTAGAAAAGATTTTGACAGAAAATTTATAACTGATCTGCTTAGCGGTCTCATGAATAACTTCGATGCTATCTTTAAGTTTGAAGAAAGGGAAATTGATTTGAAAAAAATAGTGGATACATTTGATAAGTTTATTGATTTTATAAAATTTGGGCTATCAGGGAAAAGGAAATAATCATGATAGAAGTTAAAAATCTATTTCACGACTATGAGGGTAAGGGAAATTATGCAGTTAACAATATCTCTTTTAAGATAGAAAAAGGGGAAATATTAGGGTTTTTAGGCCCAAGCGGAGCGGGAAAAACTACTGTCCAGAATATTATGATAGGCTTGCTTCCAATCCAGCGGGGAGAAGTATTATATGATGGCATTTCAATTAAGAAAATGAAGTCGGGATTTTTTAACAGAATTGGTGTTTCATTTGAAGATCCTGCTTTATATTTAAAGCTTACCGGATTTGAAAACTTACAATACTTTGCTGGACTATATGATGTTAAAACTAAAGACCCTATAAGGCTTCTCGACATGGTAGGACTGAAAGGTGCTGCCAATAAAAGAGCTTCCAACTATTCTAAGGGCATGAAGCAAAGACTTACTTTTGCTAGGTCGCTAATAAATAGCCCTGGTATAATGTTTTTGGATGAGCCTACCGCCGGGTTGGACCCTTCGCTTGCAAAGAAAATAAAAGATATAATCCTTAAGGAAAAAGAAGCTGGCAGGACTATATTTTTAACCACCCATAACATGTTTATAGCAGATGAGCTCTGCGACAGGGTTTCATTCATAAATGAAGGCAGACTGGTAGCGACCGATTCACCAAGGAATTTAAAACTGAAATATGGCAGCAAAGCAGTTAAAGTAGAATATACGGATAATGGCAGGTTAGTAAGCAAAGTATTGTTTTTGGAAAAGAAAGGAGACCTTGACACTTTTAATGAAGTAGTAAATAAAAAGGATGTGCAAACCGTGCATTCACAGGAGGCTACATTAGAGCAGATCTTTATCAAGCTTACTGGCCGGGAGCTAGTCTAGATGAAAAAATTTTTTAGCTTATTTAAAATTGATTCCCTTAATACCATAAGGAGCGGATTCCATTATGCTATTATTGCACTGGGCATATTGTTTGTAGTATTGGTAAATTTTGTAATACCTGAACAGGTAAATATAGCCCCGGAAGAGATTTTTTATGATGGTACGGAAAACAAAGTTATTGAAAATTTTATAAAAGAGTCAGGAGAAGAAGCAGTCCTGTATAAAAATTATGGCGAATTTATTAAAGCTGTAAGGGATAGCAGGGGAAGCATTGGAATAGCTGCCAGTGGAGATACAAACAATCTTGACTTTGAAATAATATCAAGGAATAAGGTTTCCGGTAAAACCTTAAATGTTGTAAGAGCAGCGCTAGATTATGTAGCGGCAAAAATCTCAGGTAGCGAGGAAGCAGGCAATATTAGCATTGAGTATATGAGGGAAAAATCTGCGCCAATTCCTTTCAATAAAAATTTTATACCCCTGTTTCTAACTTTTGAGGTTGTTATGTTCGGTTTTTTGCTAATAGCTGTTATGTCTTTTCAGGAAAAGGAAGAGAGGAGTATACATGCTTACAGGGTAAGTGCAAGCGGAACCATGCAGTATATATGGTCGAAAGTATCAGTCATAACTATAATGGGAATATTATATGGGGTGGCCTCTGTAATGCTTACTGCAGGGGTTAACGTTGATTATATAAATTTGATTATCATTATTGTTTTATCGAGCATATTTATGTCCCTTCTAGGCCTTTTCTTGAGCGTGTTTTTTAAAAATATTTCGGAATTTATTATAGTTTCTTTTACTGTACTGGCTTTGTTGCAGCTTCCGACAGTCTCTTACTTTAACCCATCTTTTTCTCCTTCCTACCTTAGGTGGATGCCATCCTATCCCATACTATTCGGAGTAAGGGAAATTCTATTTCCAACCGGCAAAGAAGGTTATATAACTCCTATAGTTATTATCCTATTAGCTGAAGCCGTTGTGGTGTTCGGGGCATGTTACTGGGGAGTTAGGAATAAAATCATGAAAAGCGGGGGAAGAACGTAATGGTAAAGATTATAAGCCTTTTGTTTAAAGATTTTACCTTAGCCAGGAGGGATAATATTATTCTCTATATGATTATTGCTCCTATCCTTATTGCTGTTATAATGGCACTTTTTATTCCTTCCTTTGAAAGCGGTAGCCTTACTTTTGCGGTGAATTCAGAAGAAGACAATTTAGTAGAAGAACTTGAAAGCTATGGAAACGTAGAAACTTTTGAAAGTAGCGGGAAGATAAGGGAGAGGGTTAGTGCAAATGATGATGTTGCGGGGATAATAAAGGAGAATGGCAGCTACAAGGTAATCCTTGAAGGAAATGAAAACAGCGAGTTAGGTGAAACTGTGGCCATAATACTGGAAAGCATATTAAGAGATGGGAATCTGGCTGGTTATAGATATACTGTGCTGGGTGACAATAGGTCATTGTTGAAGCAGTATACAGCAATATTTTTAATCCTAATGTCTATTTTAATGGCGGGCATGATGGTAGGTTTTAATATTATAGATGAAAAGGAAACCGGAGCCATAAAAGCATTGTCAATATCTCCAATAAAGCTGGCCCATTTATTACTGGCCAGGTCTATTATAGTTTTAGCGCTTAGCTTGCTTTTGTCAGTTGCCAGCAGTGTAATCTTGCTGGGAGTTAGTATTAACTTCTGGAAACTTATTGTAGGGGTTATTTTTTCAAGCAGCCTTGGCATATTGCTTGGAATCACTGTGGGGGGAATTGCAGACAACCAGATAAAAGGAATTGCTGTGGTTAAGGTACTTTCCTTGCCTTTTACCCTACTGCCGGCAGCATCAATTTTCATTCCTGAAAAGTATAAAATATTCTTATACCCTTTTCCAAATTACTGGATGTTCAGGATATTTAAGAATGTATTTATCGATATAGATAATATGGGAGATTTTTGGATTTCAAATATCATTACAATTTCGATAACAGTTGCCCTAATGCTGGTTGTGCTTATTGCCCTCAGGAATAAATTAAAGTTTAAGCAGCAGGGTATTTAATTTAGCTTTTCTAGTATCTTCTCAGCTTTTTATTTATCTTAACTTTAAAAATATGGCATAACTGATTTATAATTTAAAAAGATTATGGTTAGAAATGTTTAGCTTATATGGAACGTAAACATAAAAAAGATACCGCAGACCCTTTTGAGGAATTATTTGAATACAGGAATGTTGCAAGCAGGCGGTTAATAATATCGTTATCCATAACTCTGGTAGTTATGGTGGTAGAAATTATAGGAGGCATTTTTACTGGAAGCATAGCATTGTTAAGCGATGCCGGGCATATGTTTACCCAT
>JBNJCV010000004.1:0-53803 GCA_051744245.1 Actinomycetota bacterium
TCCTATTGACATCAGAAATTAATTTTGCTATATTAAAGTAGCCTTGGAAAAAGGAGGCAACGTCTAAAGTTTGCTGAAATTACTAGCCAAAAGGTGGTAAGAGTAAGTTAAGCGTTTAGGATGTTCCTAAGAAAAGTTCTAAGGTACGACCCCAAGATGTTGAGTAACCTACGGTTTTAGCTAGGGTGAAAGATAACTTGGGGTTATTTTTTTTATCTCATTCCTCTCACCCCTAATTGCAAAATAAGGCTAAAATCAGTAAAATATTAAAAATTAAAAAACCATTTAAAAAGGGGTAAGTTATGGTTAATCCCAAATATGCTTTTTTCGAGGGGAGAATTGTACCAATAGAACAAGCTAAAATTGATATTCGTACCAACTCTCTGCAATATGGCAATGCAGTTTTTGAAGGAATAAGAACCTACTGGAGCCAATCAAAACAAAAAAACTATATTTTTAAAATGGAAGAGCACTTCAAACGGTTCAAAGAGAGTGCGCATATACTGATGATTGATATTAAATATTCTATTCCTGAACTCTGCGACATTACTTCAGAACTAATAAAGAAAGAAAATTACGAGGAGGATTCTTATATAAGGCCATACGCATACAATAGTGGGCTAACTATTGGTCCTAAGTTAATAGGAAATGCCCAAGATTTATTTATATACTCAATCCCCTTAGGAGATTATTTGGATACAAGTAAGCCCATAAATGTTTGCACCTCTTCCTGGACAAGGATTTCAGATAATAGCATACCTCCCAGGGCAAAGATCTCTGGTTCATATGTAAATGCGGCATTACAAAAAACGGAAGCTCTGTTGAATGGTTATGACGAAGCAATTGTGCTTACTAGTAATAGCCAGCATGTCAGCGAAGGAAGCGCAATGAATATTTTTATGGTTAAGAACAATAAGCTTATAACTCCCCCACTAACAGATGATATATTAGAAGGGATTACCAGGAATACAATAATAGAAATTGCAAAAAATGAACTTGGCATAAAAGTAAAACAGAGGTCAATAGATAGAACCGAACTTTACACCGCTGATGAACTTTTCTTCTGTGGAACCGGAGCCCAAATTTCCCCTATTGGGTCAGTAGATAAAAGAACCATTGGAATTGGCAATATGGGAAAGATTACCAGGGAGCTCCAGAACCTATATTTCAGAATTGTAAAAAACGAATTCAGCAAATATTCCCACTGGTGCACTGAAGTTTAAACTCTGCAATATTGATTGTAATGACAATTTTTACAGTAATTGTTCTTTTTAGCAGGAAACTTATTTAAATTTATTTCCCTTATAATATCCAACAATTTACCCTTAAAAGAATCCAGCTTTTCTTTCTGGAAAACATGGTTGGAAGATTTATTGTCTTTTAAATAAAACAATATACAAGTTATGTCCTCCGGGTTGCTGTTGTAAATATCAGCCACAGCTAGGGCATATGCCTGCAATTGGTTCAGGTGCAGAATATTTTTTTTAAAATGGCTAGAAATCTTGTAATCAATTACCCGAAATCCCTCATGACCATTCTTGTCTAACCGGTCTAGTTTTGTGGTTATTATATGTCCATCCAATTGAAGATAAATCAACTGCTCTAACCCCATAATCCTTACTTTATCCAGTTTAAAGAAATCACTATTAATATAGGTCTTAACATATGGCCTTAACTCTTCCTCTAAATTACTTATGAGTTTTTCCTCCTCAATTTCCTTATTTTTAAGCTTCAGATTAGTTATTTTTTCAATAGCAAAATGGACTTTCTCCCCTATTTCTAAAGACTTGTTTACGGGCCCGGGTATTTTATAAGCATTTTTCCACTGGTATAACCTCGGACATTTCATATACTCAAGCAAATTCGTAAGCGAATAGAATTTATCTGCTTTCCCCTTATCAGTATTTATAACCTCGGGATTGGTTTTTTTGCTGCTTACTTTTATCTTATCCAGCTCCTTTACCAAATCCTTCTCTACCTTTTCCCAGTTGATGTCTATTGTTTTGGGAACAATCCTGCCACCTATATCCAATTTAGCTATAATGCTTTCAAAATCTGCCACTTTGTGATTGGAATCCTGGTTAACATTCCTAACAAATCCAGCATCTTTCTCTTTTATCAATTTTATATTTTGGTTTCCAGCAATATCTGAGAAAAATGGCACTATAAGCTTTTTTGATTTTCCGGAGCTTCTATCACTTTCGTCTTCAAAATCACTATGGGACAATACAAGCAATTTTTTAGCCCTGCTGCAAGCTACATAAAATATGCGCCTTTCCTCTTCTGTTTTTAACTGTTTTAAAGCATTCTTAAATTTTTTCCTGCTGGTATAATTCTTTCTTTCTTTCCATATTTTGCTGTCTTTCCGGAGATTGGAAGGTATGGAATATTTTCTATTGTCCCTTTTTCCTATGTAATCCTTTTTCCAGAGCATTGGTAGAAAAACTGCTTCAAACTCCAAACCTTTTGCAGCATGTATGCTCATAATTTTAACTGAATTTTCTTTAGACAAACCTAATGAATCAGGGCCCTCAAAATCAGTTTTGGCTACATCCTTAAGATAAGTATTGAAACTCTCCAGGCCGCCACCTCCTAGGTCCTCTTCAAAATCATTAGCTACTTTTATTAATGTTTCAATATTCCCTACCTTTTTCCTGGAAGAAGGTCCAAACGAAGAATTAAGATCATCCTTTAATCCGCTGTTTTTATATATAAAGCTTATTAACTCTTTTAACCTAAAATTTTTGGATTTACTAATATAATCTTTTAATTCATTTATAAAAGAGCTAAGCCTTTTTTTAGCATCCAGACTAATATAGGGATTGGAACCACTATTGCCTATACCTTCGATCAGATCTATAATTGTGCCATTTTTATCCCTTTTTAAGAAAAAGATATCCCTATCGCCTATTTTATACTTATCTGACTTTAATAGGTAAGTAAGATGTATCTCATCAAAAATATCATAGATTACATAAAGCCAAGCTATTATAAATAGGACTTCTCTTTCATAATAAAAAGTCTTGCTCCCTATAAGTTCATATTTAACATTATAATCGTCTAATTTCTTGGTAATCTGACTAAAATTTTTAGCCCTGGCAAAAATAGCAATATCTTTAAGTTTCATTCCTTCTGCATCCAATTTTTTTATCATTTTTGCTATTTTTTCCGCTTCCATATCATGGGTAGGGTTATTTAAAAAAATTATTTCAGAATGTCCACTTTTACTGGAAGGCTTTAGTTTTTTAGGAAACCTGTTTTCATTCTTTTTAATTAGGTCATTTATAATGCTTATTATACCCGCCCCGGACCTGAAATTGGTAGTCAGGTAAAAATCATCAACCTTGCTGTTTTTAAAATTTTCCCACTCATGGAAATTCAATATGTTTTCAACGCAAGCTCCCCTGAAAGAATAGATACCCTGGTCATCATCTCCCACCACCGTTATATTGTTCTTACCGCTGTTTAGCATGGAAAGCAGATAAGCCTGGGCTATGTTTGTATCCTGAAACTCATCTACAAATATATATTTGTACTTGCCAGCATAATAACTATGTAAGTTCTTATCATTCAGCAATAAAAAATAAGGGAGGTAAACCTGGTCTGCGTAATCTACAGAATTGTTTTCCTTTTTAAAACTTTCATACAAATTATAAATGGATAGTAATTCTTTTTGCTCTTCTATGGCTTCTTTATCTTCCCTCATTAAAGCTTTGCTTTTATACTCATTTAAGATGTTTTCATGGTTTGTTAAATAATTTTTAAATTCTTCACCAGAAACAAGATTATTTTTTAAGCTCTCTATGAAAAATAAGATATCTTGTACAGCCTTGCCCGGTGATTTCTTTATCTTGATACAATTAAAACTGTAATTTCTAAATACTTCATAAATCAGCCGCCAGCTTTCAGCACTACTTAATATTTTGTAATCTTTTCCTAATCCCAGCTTAAAACTATTCTCCTTAATTATTTCATTTCCAAAAGCGTTAAAGGTAAAGATATCCAATTCATTATGGGTAATGTTGCTGACATTATCCCTGATCCTCTTTCTCATATTTTCAGCAGCATTCTTGGTGAAAGTTAACCCAAGTATTTGCATAGGGCTGCATAAATTTTTCTTGAGCACCTCTATAATACTTTTAGTAATAACCCAAGTTTTTCCAGCACCAGCACAAGCTATAACTCTTTTTACCCTAGCCCTGCTATTTATTACTTCCAGTTGTTCACTTGTGTAATCTATATTAACCATAATATTTACTACATAGTATTTTATAGTCACAATTAAAACAGGAAAGATATCCCTTTTGGGGATTAAAATTCTCCCCCTTTATGTCCTTAATTATTAATTTAATTCTCTTTCTTAAATCATTTTCGTCATAAGTACCTGAAGGTACTTCAAATACTGTCTTCTTGTCATCCCCCAAGCAAATATATTTTAATTTTATGTTACCATTTTTTAAAAAATTAAGGTCTTTACTTAACTTAGAAGCCATTCTGTAAACTTTAAGCTGTATTTCATCTGTCAAGTCATTACTAGTATAGCCTGTTGCACTAGACTTGTAGTCCACCAACTCAATCTGGTTATTGCTAAAATTAATCTGGTCAATCCTTCCTTTGATAACTTCCCCGTCTAGTTTGAAGCGGAAAGGTTTTTCATTTATAGAGTTAGACGGATTTTCGGGCATAAAATTATTAAAAAAATTAGAAAAATCTTCTATTGCCTTTTTTTTCAGCTCCTCTCTTGAAGCTTTAAATTCAAATTCTATATTTCTAAAAATAGTTTCTATTATTTCCTTTAAGTTCTCCCAGTCAAACAATCCCTTTGAGAAAAAATTCTGTATTATTTTATGATAAGCTTTCCCTACTACCAGGCTCATGCTTTCTTCTGCCTTTAAATAAAACAACCGGCTATATTTATACTTTAAAGGACATTCCCTGTAAGTTTCCAGGTCGCTATAAGAGAAATGTTTTTTAAAAATTTTAAAAGGATTATTTTTATTTTCCGTAAACTTGATACATCCCCACCAGGAATGCTTGGGGAAATTATTTTTAAGGTAATCTAGATAACCTAAATACTTATCTCTTTTGTAATGCATTCCCTTATTTTTTTTATAGGTTTGAACTAACGCCCTTTTTCTTATTCCCCAGTTTTCTTTTTTGGAATATGAAATATCTTTTACATTATCCCTTATTCCCAGATTCTCTTTTATTTTTTTTAGTTCAATGAAAAACTGGGATTCCCCTTTTACCGAGCTGGAGGAAATATATAAAAATTTGTTTGCTCGGGTAAGCCCTATATAAAAAAGCCTTCTTTCATCTTCATAATGGCCTTCCTTTATCTCTTCCCTGTTAACCTTTTCTTTACTATTAAAATAATTAAATAGTTGTACATCATAGCTCTGGGGATAGCTAAAACTGGCTGGTATATAACCATAATTTATAAAAGGAATAAAAACTGCTTCAAATTCTAACCCCTTGCACTGGTGAAAGCTTAGCACGTTCACTTTTCCGGCTTTTTTAAAGTCTTTGGTGCTCTCTTCAAGTTCTTCTAGAAACTGATTTTCCTCTAAGCCATCTAAAAAATCTAAATAAGACCTTAAGTCATGTTTTCTGTTTGATTTAACAAAATTTTTAACTGAATCTAAAAAATCACCAATAATTTCAGAATCAATTTCTTTAAAATTGCCAGCCAAGCCAATTTTCTTATCCATTACCAAATCCGCTGCAAGCTTAAATACCGATTTTGCTTTAAGCTTCCGGTATTTTTCTAAGGCAGACAGGAAACCACTGAATTCTTCTCCTGAAGATTTTAATAACCCCAGTATATTTTTATGTCTGCTCTTTTCTTTTATATATGTTTTTTTTATTTTTTGGAATAAAAATGGTTCAAGACCTAATGTAAGTATAATGCTTTCAGCAGTTCTATCTATCTTCTCCCTGTCAACAGAGCCTATTAATCTTAAAAGATCTAAAATATACCTTACATGGCTATTATCCAATATAGCCCTTGAACCCCTCCTTAAAAAAGGTATACCCTTTTGTTTTAACGCATTTTCTATTAAATGGGTTTCATACCCTAGCCCTTTTATAATAATGGCAATATCATGTGGCTTTACTTTTTCCTTCTGCAGCAGGCTTTTAATTCTATTGCAAATAAAATCTGCTTCTTCTACAGGGCTGTAAAAAGTTTTAATAATGGCTTCGCCCCCACCATTTTTGCTGTTAACTTCTTTTTTTATCCTGCCTTTATTCTGGGATATAAAATTATGAGCCAAATCATTTATTTTCCTGCTGTTTCTGTAATTATGCCTGAGCCAAATAAGGTTGCGGCTTTCTATCGCCCCATGTATTTTCCTAAAGCTATTGGCCATAGAACCCCTGAAACTAAAAATTGCTTCATCATCATTCCCAAAAAAAATACAGTTGTTGCTAGAAATTAGCCTCACTATTTCCAACTGGGCTCTATTTATTTCCTGAAGCTCGTCTACAATTATATAATCATACTTTTCTCTGGTTTCTTCAACAATTGAGGGATTTCCCCGGAGCAAGGAGTAGGTCTTTTGTAACAGAAGCCCATAATTATAATTACCGGTTTTTTTCAATTCTTCTAAGTATCTTCTATAGATTCCACCTATCTCGTTTAAAGCCTTGTTGATAAAAGGGTTGAATTTACTGGATATATCCTGGGGAGAAAGCAGATTTTCCTGCGCCCGTAAAATAAAATCAAATACTTCCTGTGTGAAACTATTTGCAATATATTTATTTCCATATATATATCTATTAGAAACCGGGTAATATTTCTTATCCAGCCCCCTAATAATATTTTTTAACAGGTTCCACTGCTCTGTGGATTTCAGGATTTCAACCGGGCTTAAACCTTCATTATTACTGTTTAGGAAATCAAGACAATATGAATGGAAAGTATTAATAGCAATTTCAGAAAAACTTTTATTTATCCTTACCGCAGTTTCTTCCCTTAGAAATTTTGCCCATTTCCTATTAAAGCAAAAAACTATGATTCTATCCGGGGATGCACCTCTTTTATTTATGAGGTTCTCTAAAAGCCTGATTAATATCTCTGTTTTACCGGTGCCAGGGGCACCGGCTACTAATAAATTTTGTCCTTTGCTGGATTTAGCTAATAACTTATTTAGCATTAATTTGTTTGAGCTCTATTAGTATCTCTTTTAGGAGCATCAGTTCCAGTCTTCTATATTCAATATCGCTTGACAATTTGGCCCACTTCCTGGGATTGTTTTCAGGAATATAATTATCCAGTTCTGACAGAATATCGCTCATATATTTCCACCTTTCTATCCTACTGATTTTTATTAAATACGGACAGTTAAAAAGTTATGCTATAAACACGATTCCGATAGATACAGCACATTTTATTGATTCTGGGTCTGCATACTTTGAAGCTATGGGATAAACTTCCCATCCTACCCTAGTAGCAATATTAAAAACATCAATGCCTACGCCTTCCATTGAAGGCCTGGCTTTCAATGGAAAACGGCACCTTCCACTGTCAAGATACTGGCAAACTAATCCGCCACACAGCGCTGTTTTGCAACCGCCAGCCGAAAAGCCGACTGCAAAGTAATGGCCGTCATTGAAGGCTCTGGATTCTACCGCGCTAGTTATGTCATCCGTTTTCCTTTGATGTTTTTCATGATCCTTTAGCCATTTTTTCTGGCCTATAAAATCTTCTACTGGTTTTACGTCATTTTTAAAAATTACCGCCCAACTATATTTTTTTAACACGGTTCTCATAAAGTCAGGATCCGGGGTATGAGGAGGACAATTAGGAGAACTACCGTAAAGGTAACACTTGGGCACCATACACTTCATTCTTACTCTTTCGTCTACTTTAACCCATTTAGCAGGTATGGCCTTGCTGTCATCTGCTCCAATTTCTTTAGCGAATTTCAGGTAATCCTCTAAATCCTTTTTTACCCCCCTCTGGCCTGGGGTTATTTTTCTTGTTGGTAACTTAGCTTTCCAGTCCATAAATTTTTTATTTCCCTTCGATATTATTGGAGCGGGCTACGGGAATCGAACCCGCTTCTTGAGCTTGGGAAGCTCATGTAATACCATTATACGAAGCCCGCTTATTTGCTTGCCTGCTAATTTTCTGTCCCTGCGTCTTCTTCGTCTTCTTCTGTAATCTGCCTGGCAGTTTCTTTTCCGCCTTTCTTAAAGTTAACTATAGTCAAGTTTGTTTTTAATATTTTAATACCTAATTTTTCAGATGCAACCTCTTTTGCCATATTTATTATTTCCTGCATTTTTTCCGGGATATTCACATCTTCATCCAACTCAACTATCATATTTATTATTATACCCTTGTTTTTGGGGTTAATCTTTACATTTATATCCTGTGTACCCTCCAGCTCCTTAGTTGAATTTTCAACTTGTTTTGCAATAGATCCAACAGTAATCATGGCATTTCCATCTTTTACCTTGTAAATTTTAGCCTTCTTTTGCCTCTTCCTATAGAATTCCAGCAGCATTAAAAAAATACTAATGGCAAATACAAACAATAACGCAAGAGAAGATACAAAAGGGTTTATATCAATACTAGGGTTAAATAATGTTGTAGCCACATCCGACCACTTAAAGTAATCTATAAATTCATTAACAATTGAAACCAAGGAAACAAGAATTAAAAATAATAATATCAGCACTACTATTATTTTATTAAAAATATTCATATTCTCACCATATGACTAAATATAATAAATAGCTTTTAAAATTATAATAAAATACAAATATTTAATAAAGCATTTTATTTTCCCCAAAAAGAATGTATTATCATAAGTTAAAATTATGAAATAGTAAAAATGAGAAATTTAATTATTATAAATCCAGTTGCAGCCAGGGGGCTCCCCTTAAAGGCTAAAACCAGTATTGAAAAACAGCTAAAAGAAAACAACATAAACTACAAGCTGCACATAAGCAAAAGCTCCCAGGATATAGTGCTAACAGTAAAAAAGAACCTTAACAATTTTAATAATTTTATTGGCGTTGGCGGTGACGGAACCATACACTACATTGCCAATGCCCTGGCAGGAACTGAAAAAAATCTAGGCGTTATTCCCATGGGCTCCGGCAATGATATTTCTTCAAATCTTGGCATCCCCAGGGACATTAAAAAATCAATCAGTATTATTAAAAAAAGCAATATAAAAAAAATGGACCTGGGTATTATTAACCAAAAATACTATTATTTAGGAGTAGCCGGAACAGGGTTTGATTCAGAAGTTAATGACCTGGCAAATAATACCAAATTGCCCATAAAAGGCTCATCTAAATATACTTATGCTGTTTATGCCAAGTTAATTACCTTCAGGTCTAAAGAATTTAGCCTAAGTTATAATAAAAAAAATAACAAGGTGCATGCTATGATGGTAGCTATAACCAATCTGCCCTGCTATGGCGGCGGTATGAGAGTAACTCCTGAATCTGATCCTTTTGACGGCAATTTTGATATTTGTATTATAAAAAGGATGAATAAATTCCATTTTGTAAAGATTTTTCCTACTGTTTTCGAGGGCAAGCATATACTTGACCCTCACGTGGAAATATTCCGGTCCCGGAAAATAAAAATTACATGCAACTACAATTTTAGTGTTTTTGCGGACGGTGAATATATTTGCAAACTTCCTGCCACCTTTGAGCTCATCCCTAAATCAGTCAACATTATATTACCTGGTTAATACCTTGCCCAGGCCCCATTGGTATAAACAAATGCGGTCGAAGGCGGATCAACCCTTTCCCCATTAGAATCAAACTCAATATGTCCGACCAGCCCATCATAAGATATCTGGCTGAGGTTATCTATATATTCTTCAGGCAGAATAGAATTTGCATTTTTCATGGCATTAATTATTAGATAAACAGCATCATAACAATAAGGGGCATAAGGGCTGGGGTTTTGTATTATATCTTCTTTATCCATCTTTTTTGAAAAATCAGTATATTTATGCCAAAAGCTTATAGCTTTTTCATTTTCAGTGTACTTGGCAATAGAAGGAGGTTCCGGTATTACAGCAATTAAGCCTTCTAAGTATTTAGAATCTGCCAATACACTTATCTGTTCATCCATCCCCAGTTCCTCAGTTACAAATTTTGCTTTCAGGTCTTTTTCCCTGGCCTTGGTGATTAATGAAGCTAACTGGGTATATCCCCCACAGAAAAATATTACATCAGGCTCATCAATTATTAAATTATCCACAATCACCCCTAAATCTTCACTGGAAAAATCAATAGAATACCTCTTGAAAGCGTTAAGGTTACGAGCCTGCAGGATCTCATTTAAATAGTCCACTAAATTAGCTGAGTACTCGTTTCTGTCGTCAATTAGAATCAATTTCTTGGGCTTGAGCTGGCTTTCTAAAAAAGATGCGATATTTTCGACCTTTTGTTTATTGTTCATTATTACCCTGAAAAAATTTTCTCCTATATTTGAAAGATCCTCTCCCTGGGCATGTGCTGTAATAGCAGGTATGTTATATTCCTCATAGATTGGAATGGATACCTTAGTAGTTCCATTAAAAGTTGAGCCTACAACTGCAGACACATTTTGCTCTACCATTTCCTGGGCCACCAGAAATGCTTTTTCGGGGTCCCCTTCATCATCTTTGGTAACAAGTTTGACCTTGTAGTCAAACCCTCCCACCTTAGCCGGGGATATCTCTGATGCTGCTATACTCATACTTATCAGTTGATCCTGGCCCCATACCTTATTCTCCCCTGTAAGCACAGACTGGTTTCCAATCTTTATAATCCTTTCCTTAGGTTCACATGCAGAGAAATTAAAAAGCAATAAAATGGATATTATTAAAATAATAGAAAATATTATTGATAATCTTAGCCTGCCTAATATTTGCATAAACTTTACACCTGCCCGCTCCAACTATTAAAAATTGTTTAAATGATTATATCAAAAAATGGAAAAATAATAATTATTTTTAACAGAAAGTATGCTAGAATTTTATAAAATCTATAATATTTAAATTTTCTAAGTTTTACATGCAACTAACAGACTTTTTAGGGGATAAAAAAATAAGCCAGGCTTGCCAGCACTTAAGAGAACAAGGAATAAGGGAAGCAAAAATAGCCATTATCCTGGGTTCTTTCTTAAATAAAACTCCTTTTTATTTGCCACTGTCAAATAAAAAGGAAATAGATGCTGAAAAAATACCAAGCTTTCCGGTTCCTTCTGTCCCGGGACATCAGAAAAAAATAATATTTGGCAACATTATGAACCAGAGTGTTCTAATATTTGCTGGACGCTGTCACTACTACGAAGGATACAGCATGCAGAAACTGGTATATCCAGTAGTTATGGCAAAAAAACTGGGGGCAAAGGCTATAATAATTACAAACTCAGCAGGCGGCCTAAACAGGTTTTTAAACATTGATAATCTGATGGTTATTGAAGACCATATAAATTTCATGTTTGATAATCCCCTCTTTGGCTTCAGATATGATAAAAAAAGGGATTATTTTCTGGATATGAATTCAGCATATAATAAAGCACTTTTAAAGAAAGCCTTAGCCTGTGGGAAAAAAGCAGGCATAGGTTTAAAAAGGGGGACATATGTGGGAATAAAAGGACCACTGTTAGAAACTAGAGCTGAGGCAGAAATGTTTAAGGCCTTTGGGGGAGATGCTATTGGAATGTCTACCATCCCTGAAACCATAATTGCTAATTTTTTAAAAATCAAAGTATTGGGAATTTCACATATAAGGAATATGGTATATGATAATAAGGGAAAACATAACGTTTTTAATCATTTTGATGGAGTAAATAAAGAAGAGCTTATAGGCAAAAAGCTCGCAAAATTAATTGAAAAAATTTTAGAAAAAGAATAAATTATAATAAAAATCTAAGCATAAGGGAGTAAAAATGAGCCGTATAGCAATAGTTACGGATAGCACTTCAGATATTCCTAAAGATCTGTTAAAAAAACTTAACATTACTTTAGTCCCCTTGTCCGTTATCTTTGGTAATGAAAGCTACAAAGATAACGGTACAGAAATTACAGTAGAACAATTTTACCAAAAATTAAAAACTTCCAAAAACCTACCTAAAACTGCCCAGCCTTCGCCGGGAGATTTTTATGAGACCTATGATAGGCTCCTGGGTGAATACAATGGTATAGTTTCCATCCATATTTCAAAAAAAATGTCTGGAACTATTGATTCTGCTTTAATGGCAAAGAAAAAGTTACCTGAAAGCAATATACAAATAATAGATTCAGAGCTTGTCCATATGCCCCTGGGCTTTCTGGTGCTTAGAGCTGCAAGCCTAGCTAAGGAAAACAAAAGCATGGAAGAAATTATAGATGGAGTAAAAAAATTGAAAGCAAAAATGCATTCCCTGTTTATACCTAATACCCTGGAATTTCTTAAAAAAGGCGGCAGGATAGGAAGGGCAAAATCCCTGGTAGCATCGCTACTGGAAATAAAGCCTATCCTGACTTTAAATTATGGCGAAGTGTCTCAGTTTAAAACTACCAGGAGATGGAACCAGGCAAAAAATGAGCTAATAAACTCTATGGCCACCATGATTAAACACCCTCAAAACCTTGTAATCTCTGTAGCAGATTCAAATGTTAAAAAAGAGGGGGATGAAATGAAAGAAAAAATACAAGAAACCTTAAACCCCAAGCAAATATTGAGAGTAGAGTTTGGTTGCACCCTGGGTACGCACATGGGGCCAGGGGCTTTAGGAATTACTTTTTTTGAAGACTAACATAAACTATAATTTAAAGGGAGGAAACAATGGGAAAAATAGCAATTGTTACGGATAGCACTTCTGATATGCCAGAAGATTTAATAAAGGAAAACAGCATAACAGTTGTGCCCTTATCAGTTAATTTCAGCAGTGGTGAATCTTACCTGGATAATGGTAAAGACATTACCAAAGAACAATTTTATGAAAAGCTTAAAATAGCAAAAAAATTGCCTACATCAGCACAGCCAACTCCGGCCGATTTCTTAAAAACTTATAAAGAGTTGCTGGATAAAGGCTATGCTACAATTATATCCATACATATTTCTAAAAAAATGTCCGGAACTCTGGATTCAGCTCTTTCGGCAAAAAAAGAACTAAAAGATAAAGATATAGAAGTAATAGATTCATATAATGTCCATATGCCTTGCGGCATAATTGTTTTAAGAGCAGCCCAGATGGCAGCAGCAGGCAAATCCAAACAGGAAATTCTTGAAAAAGTATATGAAATGAGAGACAAAGTTAAAACCTTATTCATACCAAGGACGCTGGAATTTCTTAAAAAAGGTGGCAGAATAGGAAGGGCTAAAGGATTGGTTGCTTCTCTGCTTGAAATTAAGCCTATCTTGACTATTGACTCTGGAGAAATTTCACAGTTTAAAACTACCAGGAG
The DNA here is from genome assembly GCA_051744245.1 of Actinomycetota bacterium. Classification (GTDB taxonomy): domain Bacteria; phylum Actinomycetota; class Humimicrobiia; order Humimicrobiales; family Humimicrobiaceae; genus M55B165. The sequence goes on from JBNJCV010000004.1 coordinate 13,416, forward strand.
ATGGAACCAGGCAAAAAATGAGCTAATAAACTCCATGAGGAAAATGGTAACAGATTCCAGTAAATTAACAGTTATAGTCTCACATTCAGCTGCCGTAGAGGAAGCAGATAAATTAGAAGAAAGGATAAGAGAAGAATTTAAGCCAAGGGAAATATTAAGGGCTGAAATTGGGGTAATAGTTGGAACCCACATAGGTCCCGGAACTATAAATGCCACATTTTATGAAGAATAATTATAGCAAAAAAGATTTAAGGCAAAAAATACAAAAATTAAGAGATACACTGCCAGAAAATATCAGGAAAGAAAAAAGTAAAATAATTGCGGAAAAGTTTACTAGCACGGCAGAGTATTGCCAGTCAAAAAAAATATTGCTTTATTATCCTTTTAGGAGTGAGATAGATACCACTATTATAATTAAAAAAGCAATTGAAGATAATAAAGAAGTAGCTTTGCCCAAGGTAGAAAATAGCAAGCTGGATATTTTTTTAGTAAGCGCTATTTCAAGACAACTTGAAAGAGGCAGCTATAATATTATGGAACCCATAAAAAGCTTTTGTAAAAAAGTCAGGTTAAGGGAAATAGATTTAGCAGTGGTACCCGGTGTAGGTTTTGACAGAAAATTTAACCGCCTTGGATACGGAGGAGGTTTTTATGACCGGTTGCTCCCATCCCTGAGGAAAGATGTTAAAAAAATTGCCCTGTGCTTTGATATGCAAATGGTTCCCAGCATCCCCACTTCCGTACATGACGTAAAAGTTGATGTTATAATAACAGAATCTAATATATACATCCGGTGATCATTTTGGAAAAAGACAAAATAGCAATTTTAATTCCCGCATATAATGAAGAAACATATATTAGAGATGTGGTAAAAAAATGCCTTCCATACAATATGGATATAATAATTGTTGATGATGGTTCTTCAGACAATACTGTTTCCATAATTAAAAATATCCCCCAGCCTAAAAATTGTAAAATTGTATTAATTAAACACCCAAAAAATTTAGGAAAAGGCCAATCTTTAAAAACTGGATTTAACTACGTAATTAAAAATAATTATACAGGGGTCATAACTATAGACGCAGACGGTCAACACGATACCGGTGAAATCCTCAAGTTCTTAAAAAAGCTTCGGGAAGAAAACCCTGATATAATTGTTGGAAACCGCCTAAAAAACACTAAGGACATGCCTTTTGTAAGACTTGCCACCAATGTGTTTACTTCATGGGTAATCTCCTTGCTCGCTGGGGGGAAAATAAGGGATGTCCAATCAGGATACCGCTATATTTCCTCCAATATCTTAAAAGAGGTAGATTTAGAGACGGGTAATTTTGACACTGAACCAGAAATATTACTAAAAGCTAGCTGGCTGGGGTATAAAATAAAGAATATTTTAATAAGGACAATCTATCATGAAAATTTCATTAGCCATGTAAATCCGTTAAAAGATACCATTAAATTTTTCAAACTTGTATTTAGAAGTATCAAACAAAGGAAACTTTATTTAAAAAATGCTTCCAAAAATAGAATAGACTTCAAAAAAAACTCCAAACAAGAATAAGATTATTATAAAAGAAACAGCAGCCAAAATTCCTTTCTCGTTTTTAAATTTGTTCTTATTTGCATATTCACCAGTGCTTAATGCTAACACCCTATAAAATGCCTCAACAGATACCAGTATTATTACATCTGCTGGTATTCCCCGGGAATGCCTTACCGTCCCCGTGAATAAAAGGACAGTGATTAAAAAGCCCGTTATAAAGGCCACCGGCATTACAGCTCTAATATAACCCAGGCCAAAATAGCCAATAGTTGATATCAAATTCCCTAAAAAAATAACCAGGAAAATATAAGGAAAAGACATCCCCTCCCTATAAGTTTCAATCCCAAAAATTGATTGTATAAATTTAAACTTTTCTATAAGCAGGACTGCAGTCTCTTCAAAAAAGAAATAAAAAGCAAAACCAAAAATTCCTCCCACAATTGAGGCTGCAGTGGTTATTATAAAAATTTTGTAAAAGGCTTTTATCATTTCAAGTTTCTTTCCAGTATTTTTACCATCATCTTCGCTACTTTTGGGTCAAATTGAGTTCCGGAATTATTTTTAAATTCTTCTATTGCTTCTATCTTAGTTAAAGCTCTTGTATATGGTCTATCTGTGGTCATGGCATCGTAAGAGTCGGCAACACATAAAATCTTAGCAAATAGAGGTATCTGGTCTCCTTTTATGCCCCGAGGATATCCACTACCATCGTAATTTTCATGGTGGTACAAAATTGAAGGCGCTTCATCCTTTAAGAAAGTTATCTCTTTTACTATTTCATACCCCACTTCCGGATGTTTTTTTACTTCCACCCAATCTTTTTCGCTCAACGTTCCTGGTTTGTTCAATATGGAAAGATCAATTTGTATTTTCCCAATGTCGTGTAAATTTGCCAGATTTTTTATTAACTCTATATCATATTCATTTAATTTTAATTCTCTTGCAATTTCTTCACTATAATTTGCTACCCTAACAGAATGGCCCGCCGTATAAACATCTTTAGCTTCCATTATCTTTACAATTTGTAAAATACTATTAAGCAATGCCTTTCTTTCCTTAATCCTTAATAGGTACGTGTACTGAGCAATAATTAAAGGCAATGAAGTAAACAATAAAGTAAAGGGTCCATATAATTTATAGAGGAAAGAAATTGCCATTGCCATTAAAGTTAAAAAGACATGGAAAGGTATAAGCCAGGCAAAATTAAATATCCATACATTTAAAAAATTTACTTTTTCACTTATTGAAATAGCGCCAGTAGTCAATAAAGTATTAATAGTAAAAAAAATAAAAGCGCTAATAAAAATAGCGCCGATATTCTTTAATGTAAAAAAGTCTGTTTCCCTTTTGTAAATTAATTCAAATACTATACTTGCCAAGCCTATAGATATTATATATTGACCAGCATTAAAAAGATGTTTATATAGAGGAACTTTTTTTAAAAACTCCTTTATATTAAAGACGGATATGAGGGTTACAAGAACAGCAGTAACAGGGCCAAATAATATTAAACTGGCCAGCGTAATACCAAAATTAACAGACACGCTTCCAGTTTTTGGGAGTGGTGATGAGAGATTATCGGATGCGAATACCAATAATCCGAACAAAACCACTCCCAGCCAGGAAATTACCCGATAATTTAACAGGATGTATATCAGTAAAAATACACCTGCTAAAAATATGGCGTAAACATAAAACTGTAATCCCAGATTTTTATGTTTTTTCACTAATTCCCTTTTCCATTAAATATAAAAAATTATACCAAAACAAGGCGATTTAATATAATTTTTTACCATCTTACTGTTGAACAAATTCCAATTAGTGAACCTAAAGCTATTAATATTCTCATAATCTTCTTCATTTTATTTCACCTCCTTTTTAGGATACTATTACATTTCTGCCTTACCATCTTACTGTTGAACAAATTCCAATTAGTGAACCTAAAGCTATTAATATTCTCATAATCTTCTTCATTTTATTTCACCTCCTCGAAATTCATTTTTAACCGCTTTCATACCAGGCTTTTATAATTTCAATATATTGTTTAATCTGCTCATTAAATAAAATTATAAATATGATAATTGCTAAAATAATAATTATCCCAATAGCTAATTTTTCCCAAAAATTCAATTCCTTTTTTTTATTTTTACCCATTTACTATTTCAATTTCTATACTGAACTTTCTGTCCTGTTTTTAATAAAATCTTCAATGCTGTCTTTTGGAATTCTCCAGGAACTTCTTCCCTTTCTAATCTTAAAACCCTTCAGTTCACCGGTTTTTAATAAATTCCATATATTGTCAACGGATAATTTTAATATTTTTGCTACCTGGTCTGCTGTATATAGTACCGGGGCTTTTGAATTACCTTTCAGCACCTCTTCTTCGCCTACAAAATTATTAATAAAATTATCCAAATCCTGTTCGCTAATCCTTATTGACTTTCCTAACCGAATGGCCGGTAATTTTTTTAGCATAACCATCCTTATAATTTCTGACTCGCTAATACCCACTAGTTCTGAAACTTCTTTTATTGTGTATAATTTTTTTTGCTCATCCATATCAAATTAATTTATTTTCTAGGTCAGTTAACCGATCCTGTAGATTTACAAAACCAAATAAGCTTGGGCCTTCTTCGATATACGGAATCTCATTATAAATATTTAAGTTAAGTGCATCCTTTAGTTTTTTTATCCTATCTTCTGGAATATTAACTTTATTAAACAATCCAATTAAATCCTGGCTATCAGGCAAAAATTTTAAAAAATTATTTGCCCTTAAAATTCCTCCCAGTTGTGGATAAAGAATAAATATAGTTTTTGTTGAAAGATTCAAAACCTCAAATGTATTGCTGTCATAATTATCAGGTATATCACAAATAATATAATTATATTTTTTCCTGGCAGAAAATATTAATTCGTGCAGCATGTCAATTTTAAATTTATCACTTTGATCTAAACTTAGTGGTGGTTGTATAACATCTAAATTATCATTTATTGTAATGCTTGATTCCCATATAGAATCTGGGACTTGAGTAATATTTTCTATTAGCACATTTAAGTTCGGGGAAACAGGTATTCCTAAATTAGTAGCCATATCACCAGGACCTTCACAGAAATTAAAATCAATTAGTAAAACTTTTATTTTCCTAATTTTACTTATAAAGAAAGCAATATTTACGGCTAAACTAGTTTTCCCTACACCACCTTGTACTGAAAATACAGAAGTTACCTGTTGATTTATTATTTTATAATTCTTTTTTTTTACCTTTTTTTCAAAATTTGCAATTGATTCTATAGCTTTTATAACTGCCTCTTCTTCGCTTAAGCTATCCAGGTAATTTCCATTTATGTTTAATGATTTATTTCCAGTTATTATTAGTTCTGAGCTTGTTTTATTAGTTATAAAGTCCTTTACTTCAACATAACCATTAACATTTTCAGATAATATTATGTATTTTGGCATATATTCTTTTATTATTGCTTTATATCTTCTTAAATTATCTAAATACATAATATTAAGCATTTTATTAGTTAATTTTTGTTTTAGGTAATTATTAATTTTCTTATCCGTTATTATAAAGGTTAACTCCACTTTTATTCCTAATATTTAGGTTATTATTGCATATTTTTAGCAATTTTGGTTATTATTAATACATTTATAATACATATTAGTATATTATTTGTCAATTTTAGTTTAATGTAGCTATATTAGTATATTAATTGTTATATAATTATATACTTGGTTATATTATATAAAATAAAATACAATGAGGGTTAAAAAGGTTTAGATTTTTGTAAATAATAGTTAAAAAAGATAAAATTACACTTTTTTAACCATTATTCTGAAGTTTACCTAAAATATCGGTATTATCAGCGCATTTAACCGATAGTTTTTTGTAATTTGATTTTTGTCCTGAAATTATACTTATATTACTTTTAGGTATTGCCAAAATTTTTGCAAGAAATTCAAGTAAGCTCTTATTTGCCTTACCCCTAACAGGTTTAGCCCTTATCCTTATTTTTATATAATCTTTATATTTCCCATCAATTTTATTAATGGATGAACCTGGTTTTACATATAAATTAATAATTTCAGTCTTCATCAGTCTTGAAAAAATCGTCAATTACGTCTGGATTTGCAATATCAACACCTTTGTTTTTCTTCTTTAAATCAAAATCGTCTTCTTCTATATTGCTTTCACTATTTTTTTCTTCCTTATCCTCTTCTTCATTCTCATCTTTTTCCTCTTCCCGGGAGCCAGTATCATTTTCTCCTATATCCTGGTCTTCTTTATCTTCAACTTCCTCAACCTCTTCTTTGCTAACATCGTCTTCTACCGCTTCATTTTCAGTCATTGCTTCTTCGTCTACAGTAATGTCTTTAAAATTATGTAATACGCTTTCTATATCACTTTTTAGGCTTAAATATTTACTCTTTATAACCTCTATCTCTTCCTGTAAACTATCTTTTTTTGACATTAACTGCTCTATTTCTTTTTCCACCTTTGATTTTCTTTCATTATATTCACTTTCTGCCTCAAACTTTGCCTTTTGCTTTATATCTTCAGCTACTTTATGAGCAGATACCAAAGCATCCTGAAGTACTTTTTTCATATCATCCTCATCATTGTTTGTTTCATACTTCAGCTTGTCTATCTTTTCGATTAACTCGCTATTTTGCTTATTAAGCTTATCAAATTCTATGGCCAGCAAGTCCAAGAACTTATCAACTTCTTCAGGCTTATAGCCTTTGAATACGATACGGAATTCTTTTTTTTGAATATCTCCTGAATTTATTGCCATGATTCCTCCTTTTATATTAATGCCCTATAAATAATTATTCTTAATAGAAAAATGATAAATTGTATAACTAAAATAGCCGCAATAAATGATAGATCCAAATATGCCCCTCCGATCCTTATAGAAGGTATTATTTTTTTAAATGTCCGCAGAAAAGGTTCGGTAATTTCAATTATAAATCGGTATAAGGTTAGCCATACCCCCCTCCTGGGAGAAACCTTAAACCAGCTTAATATAACTCTTATTATAATTATCCATACATAAATTTGTAATACATAAATAAACAATTCGAAAACAAACCGCATCTCAATCCTCCTTAACTATTCAGCATATTTTCTAGTTCCCCAGCCCTTTTAAAAGCACTGTCAATAGCATCACTTACTATTTTTTCAAAGCCAGCCTTATGAAATATTTCCAAGGCTTTCTCAGTTGTTCCTCCAGGAGAAGTAACCATATCAATTAGCTGTGAAATGTCTCCCCCTTTTCTTTTTAAAATTTCAGCAGATCCTTCCATAGTTCCAATAACTAGCTTTTTGACTATTTCCGGATCTATACCATTTTTAATCCCGCCTTCTATAATACATTTACAGAATAAAAAGAAATAAGCAGGTCCACTTCCGCTTAATGCTGTAACCAGATTCTGAAACTTTTCCTCTATTTCTACTATTTCACCCATGCCACTTAAAAGACTTACAGTAAAGTTTAATTCTTTTCCAGTCGCGTATTTGCCCTTGCTGATTGCAAAAACGCCTTTGTTCACCAAAGCAGGGGTGTTGGGCATAACTCTTATAACTGGTACCTTCCCTCCTATTTTATTTTCAATATAGTATGTAGGTATACCTGCTATTATACTTATAAACTTACTGTTTCCTATAAATTCTTTTACTTTTTTTAAAAGCTCTTCTATATTCTGGGGCTTTACTGCCAATAAAACATACTCTGAAGACTCCAGTATTTCTTGTATAGACTTTGCTGGTATTACCCTGTAATTCTCCTCCATATAAAGGTTCCTGTCTTCTTTCTGGTCATAGACAATAATTTCCTTTTCTTTTATTTTACCCTGGCTTAATATACCAGCTGCCAGAGCCTCGCCCATATTACCGCAACCTATAATCCCTAATCTATACTTTAACAATTTAATCCCCCTGAAAGTGATTAAATAAACCCTTTTCCCTTAACAGTTCTTCATCTTCGGATGTTACCTCCACATTATGGGGAGTTATTAAAAATACCCTTTCGGCGACTTTTTTAATACTCCCTTCTAATGCATAAGTTAAGCCACTGCAAAAATCAACTATTCTTTTTGACAACTCAGTATTAGTCTTTTGTAAGTTAATAATAACAGGGATATTATTTTTAAAATTATCCCCGATCACCTTCATTTCGTTAAAATCGTGGGGTTCTGCAATAAAAACCCTTGTTTTTATCTCTTTTCTTTCACTTCTTAATAAAGACACTTTTCTTTTTCTTTCCCTTAAAGGCTTAACATTATTGTTGTTATAATTATTATAATACTTAGATTTTACTTCATCACTATTTCCGTCATCTTCAAAGCTTTCTTCCCCAGGCTCAATGAAACCTAAAAATGCAAGTGTTCTTTTAAATAAACCACCCATTTTTATCTCCCTTATTTAAAAATTATTGATCCTACCCTTATCATGGTAGCCCCCTCTTCTATAGCTATCCTATAATCGTTACTCATGCCCATAGACAGTTCTGTTAGCTTCAAATCTACAAATTTTTTATTAAATTCCTTTTTAATTACACTAAGCCTTTTAAATATTTCCCTAATTAAATTAAAATCACTTGTGTATGGAGCCATGGTCATAAATCCCCTCAACTCAATATTTTTAATCCCTTTAGCTTCAATTATAAAATTATTAATATCTCTTTCTGAAATTCCATACTTTGATTCTTCCCCTGATATATTTACCTCTATTAGGACTTTTTGTACTTTATTATTCTTTTCTGCTTCCCTTCCAACTTTTTTCAAAGTTTTAATTTTATCTATTGAATGTATATACTCAACAACTGGTACTACCAGTTTTGCCTTCCTGCTTTGTAAATGGCCTATAAAATGCCAGATTGCATCCCCTTTTATACCTTTTGATTTTTCTAAAAGATCCGAAGCCCTATTTTCACCAAAATTTTTAATACCTAAGCCAAGCACTTCCTGTATTTGTTTAACATCAGCATATTTGGTAGCAGCTATAATGCATATTCCATCCGGGTCTCTGTTTGTTTTGTAGCAAACTTCTGCTATGTTTTCCCTCAGTTTGTCAACCTTTATTTTAAAATTCATACCTATTTCCTTATTACTGCTATAGCCCCTTGTCTTCCGGTTATTTTATTCCTCCTATAAGAATAAAATCTTTGGTCACAAAAAGTACAAATACTGCAATCGTAGATGTTTTTAGGTGGTATATTAAAGTCTAAAATTTGATTTTTATTTATCCTTACTAAATCCAAAAAAGCCTGCCCCTTTTCTAAATGATAAAATTTCTTATCCCCAAATTCTTTTATAAATAACTCCACCCTGTCTTTAGGCACCCCATAACAGCACTTCCTTATTGAAGGGCCGATATAAAATAGCAAAGCTTTAGAGTTAAAATTATCTTTCAGGAACTTAATTGTTTTTTGTACTATTCTATTTAAAGTTCCCTTCCAGCCTGCATGAACTGCAGCCACCACTTTCTTTAGCTCGTCTACAATAATAATTAGGTTACAGTCAGCCCCCATTACCATTAACGGTATATTTTTAAGGTTGGTAACAAGTGCATCCGCTTCAGGAATTTCCTTGTTTTCTAAATTTTTTAAAAATATTATTTTATCTGAATGTGACTGTTTTAAATATTGCATAGGGTTATTTAATCCTAGCGCCTTTCGTAATTTATACCTATTCCTCTTTAGCGGTTCTAATCCATCTCCAACATGGAAAGCCAGGTTTAATGAGCTATATTCCCCCTTGCTGTAGCCTCCCAGCCGGGAAGTAAAATAAATATCAACTCCACATTTTTCATGTAACCCCGGAGCAGAATACAAAAGTATTTCCTCCAACACCCTTTCTTTAATTTTACACATTAAATTACTTATCTTTTTCTTTTCTTAAAAATGTTGGTATATCTAAATAATCATCATCTAAAGAATCAAACTCATCACTAGAAACTTTTTCAGGTTCTTGTTTTTTTTCACTCTCCGAGGGAGTTTCTTTTGCAACAGTGCCTTTATCAGTTTCTTTTTTCTTGACCTCCTTTTCGCTCTTCCCTGCATCCGCTATTACCTCATCACTAAACCCTGTTGCTATTATAGTTACCTTGATCTGATCATTTATGTTTTCGTCAATAACCGCCCCGAATATAATGTTGGCATCTGCGCTGGTAGAATTCCTTATAATTTCAGCTGCCTCATTGACTTCAAATAGCTTAAGATCGGGACCACCTGATATATTAAGGAGTATACCTTTTGCACCTTCTATGGAAGCCTCAATTAACGGGCTGTTTATAGCTTTTTGTGCCGCTTTTATAGCTCTGTTTTCACCCGATGCCATCCCATCCCCAAGCAAAGCATTACCGGCATCTTTTATAACTGTTTTAACATCTGCAAAATCCAGGTTTATAAGACCAGGAAGAGTAATTAAATCTGTAACACCTCTTATGCCAGCCTTTAATACATCATCTGCCAGTTTAAATGCATTAAGTAAAGTTGTATTTTCATCAGAAATTTCCAAAAGCTTATCATTTGGTATAACTATTAAAGTATCAACCTTATCTGCTAAATTTTTAATTCCCTGCTCTGCAGTCACCATTCTCTTCGACCCTTCAAAGGTAAAAGGTTTTGTTACCACGGCCACAGTCAGGCACCCCATTTCTTTGGCAGCAGAAGCAATTACCGGAGCTGATCCAGTGCCAGTTCCGCCTCCCTGGCCGCAAGTAATAAATATCATGTCTGCATCTTTTACTGCATCTTTTACTGCATCTATAGATTTTTCAGCTGCCACTCTTCCTATCTCAGGATCCGATCCTGCTCCTAGTCCTGAATTTCCTATCAATATTTTCCTGTCCGCATTTGACATCATAAGGGCCTGGGCATCTGTATTTACAGCTATAAATTCACAGCCACTTATATTATCCTCCATCATTCTATTAACGGCATTGCTCCCCCCTCCACCAATTCCTATAACTCTTATAACCGCATAATAGTTTTTATCCAACTCTAGATTCACAGTATACCTCCTTTTAACTTTTTAAAATTCTAGATATAAATTCCCTAAACCTGCTTCTAAGGCCGCCTTCTTGCTTCTCTTCAAATTGCTCAACGCTGGCAAAATTTTTTAACTGGTATGCATATTTAAGCAATCCCACACTGGTAGAATAAATAGGATTATTAGCTACTTCTTTCGGCCCTTCTACCTCCGTAGCTATCCCCAGTCTTGCAGGCAAGTTAAAGATTGAATTTGCCATTGTTGTTAATCCTTTCATTTGGGATACTCCGCCAGTTATTACTAAACCGCAAGGTACAGAATACATAAAGCCATAACTTTCTATTTTTTCTTTTATTAATTTCAATAATTCTTTAACCCTGGAATTAACAATAGTATAAAGCTTAATATTCAAAGTGGCTTTATTCCTGTCAATTTTTATATCACCCATATTTACCTTGTTTAAGGATTCATAAAAATTATAATCGACATTTGCAAATTTTTTCTTTATGTCTTCAGCCTTAGAAAAAGGAATATTTAGTCCTATCGATATATCATTTGTTATCAGATCCCCACCTACAGGCAAACAATAGGTAAAAACCAACTTTTTATCTTTATAAACTGCAACATCAGTAGTACCTCCACCTATATCCAAAAGGATAACACCGCTCTTTTTCTCTTCCGGGGTAAGAACCGCTTCGCCCGAGGCTAAAGCTTCCAGTATCACATCCTCTATCTCGATATTTGCATTTCTTACACTATTTACTGTATTTTTTACCAGGGTTGCAGACCCATAAACTACAAGCAGCTCCACACCTAATCTTTCTGTTGCCAGACCTAATGGATCCACAATACCTTTTTCCTCATCTACTGTGAATTGTTTGATAAGAGTATGGATTACTTCATGTTGGGATGAAATGTTTACTTTATTGGCTTTAGAGATCAAGCGCTCTAGATCGTTTTTCCTGACTATTTTATTGGGATTATTAATATTTATTTCGCTCCAATTATTAATTATAGAAATATGTTTGCCTGTAACTCCAATATAAGCAGAGTCTATAAACATTTTTGTTGATTTCTCTGCTTCCTCAATAGAATTTAAGATTGATTTTGTAGCCTCATTTATATCAACTACTATTCCTTTTTTTATGCCTTGGCATCCCGACAATCCATATCCGGTTACTTCCAATACATTATTTTTTTTCATCCTTCCTATGAGAGTAACAACTTTTGTTGTACCTATATCAATAGCCGCTGCATATTCATTTTTAGAAGGCAACTCTAACCTCCAAACTATTTTATAATTACAGGATTTCTATAATTACTTATATCAATTATATTAAATTTTATATCATCTTTTAATACTTCTTTAAATATCGTTATTTTCTGCACCACATTTTCACTGGTTCCAAAAATTACTCTTTTCCCCTTTCCAGTTATAAAAGCAATATCGCCGTAACCCTCTTCTATTATAGCTTCGCTGAACAATTCCCTGGTTTCCATATCCATAGTCTGGTAAATAAAGCCACAGCTAAGTACATTTTTCTTGGCTATTTTATCCCCCAAGTTAGGATGATAGTTTAATACATTTTTTACCACTATTTTCTTATAGCCCTCTAATTCCTCTTTAGCTAATTTATCTATAACTACCCCTTCTTCGTCAAGCAAATAAAAAGATTTCCCGTAATTAATTATAATGAAAGGCTTCCTTTCTTTAACTTTTATTATTAATTTATCAGGAAACACTTTTTTTAATTCAGCACCTTTTAGCCAATACAGCTTAGAGGTTAATTTATCTTCCATTCCTTTTTTATTTATTTCAAAGATATTTGTTCCCAGATATACCCCGGCAATATTATTAATATCTTCATAAGTATAGTGATCATTACCCTCTACTATTATTTCCTCTATCTTAAAATATTGGCTATCATAAAAATAATTTAGCCCATAAATAGCTACAGCTAAAAATACTAATGCTAATAAAATTTTAAAAAACTGCCAAAATTTTCTCAGTAAAACTCTTCTTCTTCTTTTTAATATCTTCTTATTTTCAGTACTTCTTCTAGCCATTTAAATTTTTAGGCTGGCATTATTTAATATTATTTCAACTAGATGCTTAAAACTTATTCCTGCAGCTTTTGCCGCTTTAGGCACCAGGCTGGTTGGAGTCATGCCAGGCATAGTATTTACTTCCAAAACATAAGGGATATTATTAGCATTTAGAATAAAATCAACCCTCGAGATATTTGAACACCCTAAACTTATATGGCTGCTTATTCCAATTTTTTTTATTTCTTCCGTTATTTTTTTATCCAGCTGGGCAGGGACAATATATTCTGTCATGTTAATAGTATATTTTGATTTATAATCATAAAAGCCGCTCTTCGGTTTTATTTCTATTATGGGCAATGCTACTGGTTCCCTACCAATTATACTTACTGTTAGCTCCCTTCCCTTGATATATTTTTCTATTAATATCTTTTTATCATATTTGCCTGCTAACTCTATAGCTTTTTCTATTTCACTCTCCTCCTTGACAATGCTTATTCCAATAGTTGAGCCTTCACTATTAGGCTTTACTACTACAGGATAGGAAATGCTTTTTTTTATGGTCCCTTTAATTTCTGCCATATTCATTTTTCCGTTAAAGTTAATTCCAATATAGGGAGGTGTTTTAATCTTTTCATAATCTAAAACCTTCTTGGTAGTTAATTTGTCAATAACCATTGCACTAGATAAAACTCCCGAACCGGTATAAGGTATCCTCATCAGTTCCAGCAGCCCCTGCATGGTACCATCCTCACCAAACCGGCCATGCAAGGCTAAAAAAGCTATATCAATCCTTTTTAAATTCTCCAGCAGTTTATCCTTGGGATCTATAAATAAGGTATTATAATGTAAGTCTTCTAATGCTTTATAGATCTTTTTCCCTGTCTTCAAAGACACTTTCCTCTCGGAAGAAATACCTCCTGCTATTACCCCTATTACTTTCGATTTTTTCGTCTTTCTTATTTCTAAATCCCTGAATTTTTCCAAAATATCCATAGCTAAAACCCTACTGTAACTACTTCATTATTTAAATGAATGCCGGATTTATCCCAGACTATTTCTTTTATTATCCTTGAAAGAACCATGATATCCTCAGCTGAAGCATTATCATAATTGATTATAAAATTAGCATGCTTTTCTGAAATTACCGCTCCGCCATACCTGAAACCTTTTAGCCTGCTTTCTTCTATTAATTTTCCTGCAGAACTGCCATTAGGGTTCTTGAAAAAGCACCCGGCATTTTTAGTATTTATGGGCTGGGTCCCTTTCTTTTGTTTTATCCTCTCTTTTATATTTTTGAGGATATCCTTCTTGCTTCCAGCATCCCCTTTCAAGACTACTGAAGTTATGGCAACCAAACCAGGTACTGATAATCTCCTGTATCCGTACATGTTGCTGCCAATCTTTATTTTTTCTAATTTTCCTCCAGCCATAATGCATTCTATTTCCTGTACATAATTGCATATAGATTTGTTTTTTCTTCCACTATTTCCCTTAACTGCTCCCCCCACAGTTCCTGGGATACCGGCAAGAAATGAAAAATCTATTCCTGATTTTGCCGCATATACCACAAATTTGCTTAGGTTATAAGAGGCGCCTACTTTAATACTCCCATCAGGCAATATATTAATAAGGCTGAAATTCTTTCCCAACTTAACCAAAAATATATCTAAAAAACCTTCATTAAATAAAACATTGGTTCCGCTTCCAATTACAAATACTTTAATTTTATTAAGACTACATATTCTAGCTGCTTCCCTTACCTCATCGGTAGAATTAGCTTGTAGGTAAAAATGTGCCTTGCCTCCAATCCCCAGGCTAGTGAGGCCAGATACATGGTAATTTAATTTAATATTCCTATTTTTCCATATATAATTTTTTAGCTTATTCATTTTTTATCTTTAACAGGTCATCAGTTACCCTGGTAATATCCCCTGCACCCATCAGAAGCACTAAATCTTTTTCCTGCAGATGTGCATCAAGATACATGCTTATATCATCTATCTTGGGAATATATACCAGTTTTTTGCCAAAGTCATTCTCTATTAAGTCGTCCACTAAAGCCTTGCCATTTATTCCCGGCAAGGGTTGCTCTCCAGCTCCGTAAACATCAGTTATAATCAAAACATCAGTGTTATGGAAACAATCTCCAAACTTGCCCAGCAAGTTAGACAATCTTGAATAGCGGTGCGGTTGGAAAACAGATATTATCCTTTTGTCTTTTTCAGACACAGCTGCCTTTATGGTCGCCTTTATCTCAGAGGGATGGTGTGCATAATCATCAAAAATAAGGGCTCCCTTTTTTTCTCCCTTTTTTTCAAATCTTCTTTTTACCCCGGTAAAAAACTTTAATATTTCAGCCGCCTTACCTAAATCCAACCCCAGGCAGTAGCAGACAGAAAAAGCAGCCAAGCTATTTTTTATATTATGGATACCAGGAATATTCAATTCCACTTTTACCATTTCTTCTAATCCGCCTCCCACCAGATTAAAAGAAGAGCTAAAATTTTTAAATTTAATATTTTTAGCATAAATGTGATTATTCTCCTCAATCCCATAAGTTACAATATGTGGGTCCAACTCCTCCTGGTCTAACTTGATTTCATCCCCATTAATCACACAATGCCCATCTTTGCTTGTATTGTTTATAAATCTTAGGAAGCTTTTCCTTAAATTGCTGTAATTTTTATAAAAGTCTATATGGTCATTCTCAATATTAGTTACCACTGAGATATAAGGGGCATATTTCAGGAAAGATCCGTCACTTTCGCAAGCCTCCGCAACCACATACTTTCCTTCTCCGTATCGTGCATTGGACCCAAGCTCATTTAGCTCGCCCCCAATTATAATGGTGGGATCTACCCCTAAACCCCTTAGCAATAAAGATATCATTGAAGTTGTAGTGGTTTTGCCATGGGTTCCGCTAACAGCAATTCCTTTCCTGCTGTTAAGGATTAAAGCAAGGATATCCGAACGGCTGTAAATTTTTAAATTTTTATTCCTTGCCTCTTCCAGCTCAACATTATTTTTTGGAATAGCTGCAGAATAAACTATAGCATCAAAGCCACTAATATTCTCTTTCTTATGACCTATATGTATACCTATGCCTTCATTTTCTAAAATTTTTGTGTACCGAGATTCCTTTATATCAGAACCAGCAACTTTAAACCCCATTCCTTTTAACACCAGGGCAATGGCGCTCATCCCAGCACCTCCAATGCCCACTAAAAAGTATTTCTTATTTTCTAAACCGCTCAATATTTCTCCTTATAAGTTATCAATTATTATTTTTTCGTTCTCTATATTCTTTAAATTATTTTTCCGTTCTCTAAATTTTTTGTAATTACCCATATCGTTTTTTATCAGTCCTTCTATATTATCAATTAAATGCCTGGAATTTAAATCCCTGTCCAATAAAACTATGGCACTCCCATTTTCTGCCAAAAACTTAGCATTATAATATTGGTGGTTACCTATTGCATATGGAAAAGGTATAAGTATGGCCGGAACATTAGTTTTAATAAGTTCAGCTACTGTATTTGCCCCTGCCCTGGATATAATTAAATCTGCCATATTATAAATTTCATCCATTTCTTCTACATAAGGCAAAATACTAAATATTAATTTATCATTATCTCTTATTAATTCCTTTTTTGTATTTTCCATTTTCCTAAAAAAACGACTCCCGGTTAGAAGGAGAATTTGAATATTTTCCCTATTTCTAAAGTATTTATATAAATCTATGATAATTTTATTAATTTTATCAGCCCCCAGGCTCCCACCGAAAGCAACGATCGTAAATCTCCCTTTCCGTAACCCCCATTTGCGGTAATCAATATTTTTCTGGTTAAAATTTTTAATAACTTTCCTTATTGGATTTCCGCTGTATATAATTTTAGCATTTGTATTTTTAAAATAGTTCCTGGTTTCACTAAAGCTTATAAAAATGTTTTGTGCAAATTTTGAAAAAAACTTATTTAGCCTACCTGGAATATAATTTTGTTCATGTAAAGAAAAGCTTCTTCTGGTTAATATAGCAGCAAGCAGCAATGGCGCACAAACATAGCCGCCCATACCCAAAATAGCATCCGGCCTGTACCCAATTAATATTTTTACAGAACTAACTAGCCCAACAATGAGATTAAATAAAAATTTTATATATATAATAATTCTTTGACCTAAATTTTCACTCTTACCCAGACCTGAAGCCCTTATTTTCTTAAATTCAACCTCTAACTGAGGGATGAATTTATTTTCCATTCCCCTATCTGTCCCTAAAAATAATACTTGATAACCAGGATAAAAATCCTTTATATATTCAATTAAAGCCACAGCAGGATATATATGCCCCGCTGTGCCGCCTCCACAAATTAAAACTTTTTTGCTAATCTTTGCCATCTTTACCTCTACTATTCCCAACTATAACTATTTGTCTTGAAATATTTAAAAGTATGCCCACACTAATCATAGAAATCATCAGCGATGATCCACCTGAACTGATAAAGGGTAGGTTCAGGCCAGTAACAGGTATCAGGCCAATAACCACGGATATATTTACTATAGCCGGCACCACAATAATTGCCGTAAGCCCGGCTGCTAAAACCCTTCCAAAATAATCCTTTGTTTTTAAGCAGACCCTTATTCCAAAAAAAGCAAATAACAAAAAAAGAATAATTACCAGCATTGTGCCAACCAGGCCCAGTTCCTCCCCCAGTATAGCAAATATAAAATCGGTATGAGCCTCTGGCAAATAAGAATACTTCTGTAGGCTATTACCTAAACCCAGACCAATCAAGTTCCCAGACCCCAGGGCTATCAGGGATTGGTCAACCTGGAAATTGGCTGCAGTATATTCGGCTGACCTGTCTAAAAAAGCAAACAGCCTCTCCCGCCTGTACTCTTCCATAAAAAGATAAATTCCTGTAATAATAGCCATAACAATCCCCAGGCTGAAAATATGAGTAAATCTTACCCCTCCCACAAACATTGAAATAAAAACTATCAGCCATATGATTATTACTGTCCCCAGATCGGGTTCTAGGAATATCAATACTGTTATAAGCAAAAGTAGCATAAAACCCGGGAAAATTAAGTCCTTAACTTTCATTGTATTTATATATTTCCTGTTCAATATTTCCGCAAAGAAAATTACTAAAGCAATTTTTGCAAATTCTGAAGGCTGGATATTAAAAAACCATAAGTTAAGCCACCTTCTAGAGCCGCCGATTTCCTGACCAAATCCAGGAATTAAAACTAAAGCCAGCAGAGCTATGGAAATTAATATAATAAATATGGCTAGCTTCTTGTATACCTTATAATTTATTTTAGAAAATATAATCAACAAAACAAAAGAAAAACCCCACCAAATCAGCTGTCTCCTTAAAAACCAGTAGGGGTCATTAAAATACCTTTCACCAATCACGGTGGAAGAGCTTGACACCATTATTAAACCAATAACAGAAAGGATAAAAGTTAAAATAAAAAGAATATAAAAATCTATATTTACTTTTAAAATTTTTTTTCTTTCTGCTCTCATTTTGCCCTTAATTTTACTAATTGTTTAAATTCATTTCCCCTATGCTTGTAATTCTTAAACATATCCATGCTAGCGCAAGCAGGCGAGAGTAGGAATACTCCATCTTCCGAAGTTTCCTTAAATCCTATATTAACTGCATTTTCAAGCGTATCTGCCTTGTAAATTTTAAAGCTACTTTTACTAACCAAGTCAAACAGCCTGTCTTTTGATTCCCCAATCAAAATCAAATGGGCCACCTTTTTCTTCAATATTCTGGCCAGCTTTGAAAAATCCATGTTTTTGTCCCTGCCCCCCAGTATCAATGTCACATTGCCTCCAAAGTTATTTAAAGCTGCCACAGTAGCATCAGGGTTGGTAGACTTGGAATCATTAAAAACATGGATGCCCCTAATCTTACCTAGATATTCTAGCCTGTGCCCCAACGGTTTAAAATCTTTTAAGCTTCCCCCTATATTTTCATCTTCTATCCCTGCAAGCTTTGCCGCACCCACACAAGGCAATATATTGGAAATATTATGCCTGCCTTGCAAAGATATTCCTTTTGTATCAATTCTTCCTTCAAGGTTTTTAAACTTATAATATATTATTCCGCTCTTAAGCCATATACCTGGACCGGTTCTGCTGTTTAAAGAAAATTTTATAACTTCAGGCTTTATTTTTTTTGATTGTTTTTCTATTCTGCCTTTTATGTTTTCGTCATCATAATTTAACAGGGCAAAATCATTTCTGGTTTGAAACTTAAGCAGGTTAAACTTTAGGTTTACATATTTTCTCATTGAGCAATGCCTGTCCATATGATCACTGGTAATATTTAAAATTACCGCGATATGCGGGCTAAAACTATTTATCCTTTCGAGCTGGAAACTGCTAACCTCAATAATCCTAAAGCAATCCCCCATGTTTATAGTATTAATGAGTGGGTTACCTACATTCCCGCATACTAAAGTATTAAATCCAGCGTCTTTAAAAATTTTTCCAACCAAGTTTACGGCTGTAGTCTTTCCATTGGTTCCGGTTACCGCAATTGTTTTTCTTTTCTGTTTTTTATCCATTAAACTCCATGACAGCTCTAGTTCACTCCATATGGGTATATTGACTGCCGCCGCTTTTTTTATAATATAATGGCTGCTAGGAACGCCGGGGCTGGTTATTATTAAATCTACCTCTTCCAGTAAATGCCCGTTTTTGGCTTCCTTTCCCAGGGCTATATTTAAATTTTTGTACCTAGAAAAATCTTCCCTTAATGCTATATTGGGGTTATCGTCAACCGCAATAACCGATTCCGTTTTAGTAACTATATTTTTGATAACCGAAATACCTGTCTTTCCCAATCCGATTACCATTAAGCTCTTGTTTTTTAAGAAATTTTCTATACTCATGTTCAATCTATAAATTTTACATAATAAAGAAAAAAGCCTAGACCAGCAAGCAAAGCACACACTATCCAGAATCTTATTATCACCTTAATTTCATCCCACCCCAGCAACTCAAAGTGATGGTGTACCGGTGCCATTTTAAACACCCTTTTCCTAGAAAGCTTAAACCCTACCACCTGGATTATCACTGATAACGCTTCTATTACAAATATGCCTCCGATTAAAATCAATAGTATCTCCTGGTTAAGAATAATGGCAACAGAAGCAATTAGACCACCCAAACCAAAAGATCCGGTATCCCCCATAAAAATTTCAGCAGGAGCAGTATTCCACCACAGGAAAGCCAGGCTGGCAGCAATAGTCCCCCCGCAGATAACTGCTATATCTATTCCATAATCAACATCTAGTATAGTCCATTCCAAAAATGCAATAAACATAAAGACTCCAAGGACAACTGATGAAGTTCCAGCTGCTAACCCATCTAAACCATCAGTCAGGTTGACAGCATTGGTTGTTCCCACAATAATTACTACCACCAAAACATAGTACCACAAACCTAGCTCAACTCTCATGTTAGTTAAAGGTATGCTGAGGCTAGTGCTAAGGTTTACCACAAATATGCCTATTAACATAAAATAGAGGCAAACCAGCACTAACAGGAATATTTTTACCCATCCCCTTAATCCCAAGGATTTTTTTACCTTAAGGGACATATAGTCATCTATAAAACCTATTAGGCTGCACATTAAAAAAACTGAAAAAATAAAAATCCCTTCCAGGCTAAATTCCTCATACCTTAGATATTTAATAATGCTTACTACAGCAAAGGAGACAAAGGCAGAAATAACAAATACTAATCCTCCCATAGTAGGGGTGCCCGCTTTCAGAGAATGCGTTTTGGGTCCATCAACTCTGATTTTCTCTCCAATATTCCTAGATTTCTGAAGTTTAATAAATAAAGGAGTAAAGATTAACGAGAAAATTCCCCCAATTACTATTGATAAAAATATCCAGTTCATTTACTATCCAACCTAAATTTTTCTTATAATATCTTCCATTTTATTGGCCCTTGAGCCCTTAACTAAAATGATATCGCCTTTTTTCAGAATTTTACTTACCTTCCTCATTAATGCAAGTTTATCCTTAAAATAGAATGCATTATCCTCCCTGGTTCCGCCCTCCACAAAACCCATGTATGTGTTTTCAGATAATTTGCCAAAAGACAGAAGCAAATCCACTTTCTTTTTCCTAAGGTATGTTCCCATATTATAATGGTAATTGCACGAATTTTCCCCTAATTCCAGCATATCACCCAAAATAGCTACTGTCCTGTTTCCCTTTTCTCTATAAATGTTGACCAATATATCTATTGCTTGCATCATTGATGCTGGGCTGGCATTATAGCAATCATTGATGACCGTTTTACCGTTTTTACTAAAAATATCCAGCCTTTTTTCTGAAATTTCAGGATTTTCAATACCTTCTTTTATTATATCAATATTCACCTTCAGATGCGTGGCTACAGCTGCCGTCACGCATCCATTGTAAATATTATTATATCCAGGTATCCCTAATTTAATTTTTGCTAATTTTTTATCATTTTTATAAAAATCAAAAATATATCTACAATTTTTATCAAATCCCATATCAATAAAATTAAAATCCAGGTTATTGTTTCTGCCAAACCAAATTACATTGCATTTAATATTTTTATAAATAAAATCCGACCACCGGTCGTCCCTATTTAAAAACAATACCCCGCTATTCTCTTCAATTTTGGCAGCAATTTCGGATTTGGCTAAAGCTATCTCTTCTACGGTTCCTAAAAACTCCAGGTGGGATTCAGAAACATTTGTAATAATCCCTATATCTGTATTTATAATTTCAGACAATAGGCTAACTTGATTCTTCCCCCGCATCGCAAGCTCTGCTACAAAATATTCTGTCTCATAGCCTATATTCAGTACAGACTTAGAAACTCCAATCTCGTTATTATAATTTTTAGGGGTGAATTGGACATTCCCACCCTTTTTTAATACGCTTATCAATAAATCTTTGGTGGTAGTTTTGCCCACACTTCCAGTTATGCCTATCGCAACCGGATTTATCATTCTAATATAATGGTAAGCAAGATCTTCTAGAAATTTAAGGCTGTCACTGGCTTCTATTATTAATATATTTCTATTTTTTAGAAACTCTTTTATTTTACTGCCATTCTTTTTTTCATAAACAAATCCGCTTGCCCCTTTCTTAACTGCTTCTTTCAGAAAATCATGACCATTAAAATTTACACCCCTCAACGGGATAAAAAAATCACCCTTGCCCAGGCTCCTGGTATCTGTTGAAATAGAGTATATATAATCGCCGGCATTGCCCGCCACTAATTTTGACTTAGTCCAGTTTACCGCTTTCTCAACTTTTATTTTTTCCACAACTGTCCCACTCCCTTACAATTTCCTGGTCGCTAAAATGTATTCTATAGTCCTTGAATTCCTGGTAGTCTTCATGGCCCTTACCCGCAATTAACACAATATCTCCACTTTTTGCCATTTCTAAAGCCTCTAAAATAGCTTCCTTTCTGTCAGTTATTTTTTTATGCCTGTTAGCACCCTTAAATCCAGCCTCGATCATTTCAATAATCGAATCTGGATCTTCGGTCCTGGGATTATCTGAAGTTATAATAGTATAATCAGAATAGCTATCTGAGATAGACCCCATGACTTCCCTCTTTTCCTTATCCCTGTCTCCACCACAGCCGAAAACAGTGATAATTCTTGACCCTGGTCTTCTCAACTGCTTACTTGTCCTTAACACATTTAATAGCCCATCAGGTGTATGTGCATAATCTACAATAATATTTATACCTTTGCTACAGCTGATTTTTTCGAATCTTCCAGGCACTCCTTTCATGGATTCAATGCCATCTTTAATTGCCTGTGTGCTTAAATCAAAATTAAAAGCTGTACCTATTGAAGCCATTATATTATAAACATTAAAATGCCCGCATAGAAAAGACCTTATATGCAATTTTTCTGGGCTTTTTTTACTTACTAGGTCAAACTCTATTCCATCAATGCTGTTTTTGATATTTTCAGCCCAAATATCTGAATTTTTGGGGTTTAAGGAAAAAGTAATCTTGTCCAGGTCAGTTATAGCAGAAATTTTTTTGCCATATTCATCATCAACATTAATTACCGCAAACCTTCCTCCATATAAATGCCTGTAGCCAGCCATAAATAATTTTTTCTTAGTATAAAAATAATTGTCCATGTTTCTATGGTAATCTAGATGGTCCTGCGATAAATTAGTAAACACAAACCCTTCAAAATCCATGAAATCGATCCTATGTAAATCTATAGAATGTGAAGAAACTTCCATACATGCAAAATCTATTCCCATATCCAAGCTTTGGGAAAAAAAGTTGTTTAATTCAACTGGTCCCGGGGTAGTCCTATCAAATCTAACTGGTTTGTCTGATATATATGATTGTACAGTAGTTATAAGGGAACTTTTTATTTTTGCTTTCCTGAGTATAGAATTAATTAAAAAACAGGTGGTAGTTTTCCCATTTGTTCCGGTTACACCAATAATTCTTATCTTTTTGCTGGGGTGACAGTAGTAATTTGCTGCAATTAAGGGAAGTTGTTTCCGGCTGTTTCTCACCACTACTTGAGTTATATTCTCCGGTAGGTCTAATTTTTTCTGGGCCACTACGGCAACAGCCCCATTTCTAATAGCGTCTAATACAAAATCATGTCCATCCTTTTTAAAACCCTTAATTGATATAAAAAGACTTTTCTGTTTAATATCATTAGAATTTACTGATACATAACCTATTTCCCGGTCTATGTTCCCATATACTGTTTGAACTTCTACATTTTTTAATATTTTTTCCAATTTCATATTTTTTCAATTCTAATAATATGTTTGTTTTAAATAAAAATCAAAAATTATAACTGCCAGATATTTTAAGCCTTTGCAGAGAAAATTCCATGAGCTCGCTAAAAACAGGAGCCGCCACTGTTCCGCCCCATATTTCATTTTCTCCCCCTATTGGCTCATCTACTACCACCAGTATTGCCACCTCAGGATCTTCATAAGGTCCAAACCCGATAAAGGAAGTCATCACCCTTCCCTCATCATAGCCAGCTCTATTCTCATTAGCTTTTTCTGCTGTTCCTGTTTTTCCACAAACCTTTACTCCTTCAACCTGGGCCGAGGTTCCAGTCCCATCTTCAACTACAGAAAGCATCATATCTTTCACCTGGCTGCAGGTTTCCTCCTTTAATACCCTTACTTTCCGGTCCACCTCTTCAAAGGTAACCCTGTCTTCATCTATCCTTACTTCTTTAATTATATTAGGAGTAACCAGGTAACCGCCATTAGCAATAGTACCTACCGCCCTCACCAACTGTATGGGAGTAACTGAGATGTTTTGGCCTATGGCCAAAGCTCCGATAGCTGATTTTGGCCAACTTTTATAATCATAAAAAAGGCCCGGTTCTTCCCCGGTTAAATCTACACCTGTTAACTCTCCAAAACCAAACTCTTTAATGCTTTCCCAAAATAATTTTTCTCCCATGCTAAGGGCTACGGTAACAGCACCCACATTGCTTGAGTGCTGGATAATTTCCTTTGTACTGTAGTCAACATTAGACCTCCTGAATATTTCCCTTATTTCCCTGTCACCGACTTGTGTCCTATAGGGCAAGTGAAACATCTGGTTGCTTGACACACAATTATTATCCAGGGCAGAAGCAACATTTATAATTTTAAAAGTAGAGCCTGGTTCATAAGTAAAAGAAACACCCAGGGATTTATATAATTCCGAATCAAAATCTTCATAATTATTAAGATTAAAGCCAGGATAATCAGCTAGTGCATAGATTTCCCCATTCTTGGGATTCATAACGACAGCAATGCCATGCTTGGCACTAAATTCATTTACTACTTCTTCAAGTTTTTTCTCTGCAATAAATTGTATCTGAGAGTCAATAGTTATAACAATATCGTCCCCGTTAACAGGTTCAACATATTTTTGGGAATTCCCTGGAATTACATTGCCGAAAACATCCTTTTCAGCCACTACTTTACCATCAACTCCCCGTAAGTATTTTTCGTATTGTAATTCTATTCCTGACAACCCCTTATTATCCATTCCAGTAAATCCAATCACGGATGCAGCTAAACTATCCTGAGGATAAAACCTTTTAGACTCGTTTTTCACATAAATTCCTGGTAAGTTAATATCCATTATTTTTTGGGCAATTTCAGCATCAACTTTTCTTTTAATATAAACAAAACCTAATTCCTTGTTTTTTAATTTCTTTGCAATTTCATTGACATCAACATCAAGTATTTCAGCTAAAATTTTTGCCTCATCATCGGGATTTACCACGCTTTGGGGGTTCGCGTATACTGTTCTTTCTATTAAGCTAATGGCAAGCTCATTGCCATTCCTGTCAAATATTTTCCCCCTTTTTGAATTTAAGATTGATTCATCTATATGTTGATATTGGGCATCATTCTTATATTTTGAGGCGTAAATATACTGGATGTTAACCAGCTTGTAAGATATTAAAGAAAAGGCTATCAAAAACAAAATAAACAGGAAATAAATTCTTTTCCTGTTTACCTTATCATTTTTTTTCCTTATCATTTGTTTGCTTTTCACATTTTAATTAGGGTATAAAAAATGTTAATACGCTTTCGGAGACAACCATAATTATATCCTGCACATAATATATGGTTCCCAAGAAATTATTATAATTATCTCTTATTTCTATTGAACTATTGGCAATATATTCTTGAACCTTTCCGTCATTTTCTAAATTTTTCCTAGGTACTTCGATAACATTGACCTCATCAGCAATTTCCATTTCTTCACTTTCTGAAACTGCAGTTAAGACCCTGGATGGGGACTTTAGTTCTGAAATTTTTAAAAACAGCCTGTCATTCCTCTCCTCTTCCAGGGAAACCATCTCATTTAATTGGTATATTTCCTTATTGTAATTTATGCTTTGAATCTTTAACCCCACATTAAGCAAAATAGCCAGAAATACCATAAGAATAGCTGCAATTATAATATAAAACAAAGCACCGTTAGAATAGATAATATGCTCTTCTGTCGCCTTTCTTTTGCCAGTGTCTACTAAATATAGAAGAGGATATTTTTTATTTATTTTTTTCTGCTCTGCTAAATTCATTTTTTAAACAATCTTTTTAATTGCCCTCAATTTTGCGCTTTTTGATCTTGGGTTTTTTCTAACTTCTTTTTCGGTTGCCCTAACCGGTTTTTTGGTTAGTATAATCGCTTCCTTCTTAGCACCACACCTGCAAACGGGAAAATCTGGGGGGCACGTACATTGCCCGGAAAAAGTTAGAAATTTATCCTTTACTATCCTGTCTTCAAGGGAATGGTAAGAAATTATTGCCATCCTCCCCCCTTTCTTTAGCACATCAAACCCATCCATTATCCCTTTTTTTAAATTATCCAGTTCTTTGTTAACTTCTATCCTTATTGCCTGAAATATCCTTTTTGCGGGGTGCCCCCCCTTATATTTATATTTGCCGGGTATTGAATTTTTTATTATATCCACCAATCTCCCAGTATCGCTTATCTTTTCAACTTCTCTTTCTTTTAATATGTTCTTTACAATATTTTTGGACCACCTTTCTTGACCATATTCAAAGAAAATCCTCAACAGCTCGCTCTCAGGATATTCATTTATAACCTTAAAAGCACTTAATCCCTCTTCGTTGCTAAACCTCATATCTAACTTTTCTTTTCTCATATAACTAAAACCTTTTTTTGACCTTTCAATTTGAAAAGAAGACAATCCTAAATCTAATAAAATTTTGTCCACTTTTCTGATACCTTCTTTCCACAGTATCGCTTTTATATTAGAAAAGTTATCCTTTTTCAAAATTACATTTTCTTTGTACCCTCTTAGTTTTCTGGCGGCGGTGCTTAAAGCCTTACTATAAAGATCTACTCCAATTATCTTGCCTGTGGGGGCAATGACTTTAATTATTGCTAATGAATGGCCAGCACCGCCAAGTGTACCGTCAAATACCAAATCGCCCTGTTTTAAACTTAAATAATATAGAACCTCCCTTAAAAGTACCGGTTTATGAAAATTTTTATTCTCATATTCCATAAAACAATTTAAAAACCTAGCTCCTCAAATGTCTTTTCCCTTCCCATAAATTGGCCGTCAGCATCTTCATAATATTTGTTCCAATTCTCCTTAGGCCATATCTCTGCCCTATCTGACACTCCAACCAAGACAATATCTTTTTTAAAGCCTGAAAAATCAATAAGATTCTGCGGTATTTTAACTCTTCCTTGCTGATCCATCTTCTCTTCGCTAGCAGAAGAGAAAAACCATCTTGCAAATTTCTGCGAATTTTTCTTAGTAATAGGAATGGATAATATTCTTTCTTGTAGTTTCTTCCAACCATCTACGGAAAATAAAAAAAGGCACCTCTCATCAAAACCCTTTGATACTACGATGCCTTTTATCAGGTCTTCCCTAAATTTAGAAGGAACAAAAATCCTTCCTTTTTTATCAATTACCCTATGGTATTCCCCTAAAAACATTTTCTACACCACCAATAGTTAAAAAAGGTGGTAAAATTATACACTTACGCTCCATTTCCCACCACTTCACACCATTAAGATAGCATACTAGACCATTTTTGTCTACTTTTTTTTAAAAATTGTTTAAATATTATGCAAGAGTAGTATTAATAGAATGTGAGCCTACTTGCCATCTCTGTCCAAGCTCTTAGTAATGAGCTTGCCGTCTTCAGACCTGGTTAACTCTTCTACTTTTTTTTCAGCATCGTTTAACTTTTTCAAACAAAAAGAAGAAAGCTTTATACCTTCCTCAAACTTTTCCATAGCCTCTTCCAGGGATATATTCTCCATTTCTAAGTCTTTTACTATATTCTCCAGATTTGTAACAGCTTCTTCAAAATTTAAATCTTTTTTTTGTTTATCCTCCATACCCTTACCCTTAATTTTTTTTATATACCTTATCCAGTATTTTTGCCATTAAACTTCCGTCTTTTATTAAAACCCTTATTTTCTCCCCTACATCAACCTCATCAATACTTTTAATTATACTGTCTTCATTTTCTTTATATATTATACCAAAACCCTTGCTAAGTATAGATACAGGGCTCCTGTTCTGTAAAACCTCCATTAAGGTTTTTAGTTCCATCCCCTTTCTTTCCAGGTAATTCTTGATGCCATAATCCAGGCTTTGGTAAACGTTCCCCACATTTAACCTCCACCCACTTATTTTGGAAAGCACGTCCCTTTTACTTATCCCGTGTTTAAAATTTTCAAAAGTTACCCTTTTATTTAATAAAACACTGCCTATATTCCTTTTTAAGTTAATATTTAAGTCATCTACTCTCTGCCAAAATTTTACTAACAGGGATTGTGGATTTAAAAATGCCTTCCTATTCAATAAAGATAAAACTTTTTTCCTGTTATCCCTAATGTTAGTGGTTAATACTTTTTTTAGCTTTTCTGACAGTAAGCTTAAATTTTTAATGAATTCAAACTTATTTAAAATTACCACTTCTCCTGCCACCGAAGGAGTTGCAGCCCTCAGGTCTGAGACAAAATCTGAAATAGTAAAATCTGTTTCATGCCCAACGGCAGAAATTACCGGGATATTACATTCCCTAATCTTATCTGCCAGTTCCTCAGTATTAAACGCCCACAGGTCTTCAATTGAACCACCGCCTCTTGCTAATATTATGACATCTACCCTATATTGGCATAAATCGTCAATAGCTTCACAAATTTCAGCGCTGGAAGTAAGTCCCTGAACATTAACATGCCTTACAACTAAATTATAATTATCTGTTCTTCTGTCCAGAACAGAAATTATATCTCTTATTACCGCTCCCCCGATAGATGTGACCAGGCCTATCTTTTTGGGAAGCAAAGGTATCTTTTTTTTAATTTCTTCCCTAAAATAACCTTTTTCCTCTAGTTTCTTTTTTAGCTGCTCAAAAGCAAGTATAAGCGAACCTTTGCCCACCGGCTTAACATCCAGAGCTATTATCTGGTATTCGCCCCTTTTTTCATATAGGGAGATATATCCATTTACCAATATGTGGAGGCCGTCTTCAATCTCAAATACCAAATCTTTATTATTCCTGTAAAACATCACTACCTTTATTTTCGAATGTTCATCTTTTAAGTCAAAATACATGTGCTGGCTATTATGATAGTAATAATTGCTTACTTCCCCCTCAACCCAAATATTGTAAAAAGAGGATTCCAGCTCAGCTTTGATATTTGAGTTTAGTTCACTAACTGAATAGATTTTAGGCTTCTGGAGATCTTTCATATAATTAATTAAGCTTCCAGTAGATAGCCATAACTTCAGTTTGGCTATCAGAGCTGCCGTTAATTAAAACATTAACAATTTTTTCTTTGTCATTACTATAGTATGTGAATTTTGATGTGGAATTTGAATCAGAATCCTGTAAAAACCCTTCTTCTATATTATAAGATCCCGACTCATATATTTCTGATCTGTTCCAAATATATTGTATTTTTTTCTGTTTATAAAATTCTTCTACCTCACCAAAAGAGTTATTTATATTTAACAGCATATAAAAAGATTCTTCATTCGGATCCAGCAATTGCAATTCTTTTATTTCTGAACCAGGATAATAAAAGCATAAAAAAGTATCTGCAAAATCTTCTGTTTCTAAAAATGCCTGTTCGTTTTCTGCGGTTTCCTCTTCAGCAATTTCACTTTCTTCCCTAATAACAGCTACCTGGTTATCAGTATTGTTATCAGGCAAAATAAAGAAAAATACCAAAAAAGCCACCACCGCAATCACAATTATTGCTCCAAAGGTTATGGCCACTATTTTCATAATTCTATTGCCCATATTAATAAATATTGTACTTTATAAAAATCTTAAAGAAAATATAGACACAAAGAGCTATCTCTAAAGAAGCCATTACTATATTTAAGATTTTTTCCAGCCCTTCAGTTTTCTCTTTTAGGTAATCTGTAGGCTTGCTAAAAAATTTTTTTATCTTAGGAAAAAACTTAATGATCGAATAAATAGCGTAACCAACCAGAATAGAGCTTCCCAAAGTAATTATAAAGTCATTAAAGATATAAACACAAAATACAAAATAACCTATTTCAATTAGATTAAATAAAAACATTAGCCCCAGAGATACTAGAACTGGGGCAGATTTAAAAGAAAAATTCTTCTCCCTCTTCGGTATAAAATCCTCGATTTTTTTTGCATCCTCAATCATTGATTTGTTATTGCTTGCAGCAATTATAAATCTTAGTGATGAAACATGCATCCAAATTAAAACTATTGAAATTATTAATAATAAAATCATAGTTTCAATTATAGTTATTATTGAGGGAATTTACAAAATCTATCTATTTTTCCTTTGATTTAGCAGTTTCTTCTTTTTTTGTTTCTTTTTGCTCTGTTTTCTTCTCTTCCTTTTTATTTTGAGTTAAAGAACCTGAGCTGCTATAATCAGTTTTATAAAAACCAGAACCTTTAAAAATGATTCCAACTGGGGAAAATATCCTTACTGCTTTACCATCACAATATTCACATTTTGCCTTACCATCCGAGCCTGGCTTCTGTAATTTATCAAAAACTTTACCGCATTCACCGCATTTATAACTATATATTGGCATAATTCCTCCTTAGAATTAATATGAAAATATAGCCTATTAATATATTTAAGTCAATTAACTTTAATAAAAAAAAATAGAAATAGTATAAAATTGCTTCTATAATAAGGGTAAACAGGAAAACAATATGAGTAGAAAAAGCATTATAGTATTAGTTATATTTACGATTATTCTTATAGTTATATCTATTACCACCGTACATAACAAACCAGACATATTAGCTGCCTATATTACAGATTCAAAGCCGCCATCCGAAAAAGACTTAGAGAAATTACCCACTAACTCCCAATTTTCTAAACCAGATGACATTTTTCTAATAATTCAGGTTGAACATATAAGAGTTGAAGATGAAATTAAGGTGATATGGAATAAAAATGAAAATGGTAAAAAAACAAAAATTCAAAAAGATAAAATAATCCCTGCAGGCAATGGCTCAGGCATATTAATAACATCACTGGCTAAAAGGGATAGAAAAATAATGGAAGGCCAATATGAAGCAGAGGTCTTTCTAAATCAAAATCTTGAAATAAAAAAAGAATTTGCTGTACAAAACTAACCTGCCCGCACCTTGCTAAACTCTATTTTTACCCTGGAGAAAATAACCTCAAGAACTGCATTCACCGTGCTGTCTAAATCATAATTATCAATTATTCTTACCTTATTGCTTTTTGCAAGATCTTCAATATAGTTCTGTATCATCTGTATCTTGTCCAGTTGCCTTATATATTTTTGCATTGGCCTTGAGCCCTGGGTCTCAAAAGTCCTTTTGGTAAAGTGTTCCTTATGAATTTCCTTATCAGGAACTGTAATAACAATTTGCACTATCAAAGCCTTATCCCTAAATTCATTTATATTCAAATAGCCAGGCACGATATGGGCTCCTTCAATAACTATATCTCCTTTCTCTTCAATACTCCTTTTTATAATTGCTTCAACCCCAATTGATACCGCCATTACCTGCTCCCTGAATCCCAGTATAACCGGTTCAACTCCTGAAGGAGGCAAAGTCAAATTCTTGTAAGCATTATAGGAAGAACCCCTCAGGGGTCTAATTAGTTTCTCTGATACGGAAGCCCTCATAACTTCCCTGATAGCATCCGTAGAAGCAACTCTGGTTATATTTAATCTATTGGCTATTATTGTTGCTATAGTAGACTTTCCAACGCCTGTAGCCCCGCCTACAAGTATAATAATAGGTTTTCTCAGCCTCCCCACAGATTGCCACAGCAAATATTTCTCTGCATATTCCAATCCAATCTCTTCTTTTATAAACCTAAAGGTTAGAGACCTTAATTCATCAAGGGAAATTGAATACATATTATTTTCAATAAAATATTCTTGTATATCTGAAGCTATTTTATGGGATGTAATCAAATCAAGGCCAGTAACTGAAATAGAAGAAGCAAGGATGCCCTTTGAGAATGGCAACCCCCTTTTTTTATCAGATATAACTATTACATTGGATTCAGCAGAAGGTTTTATCTTTTTTGCCAATTTATACTCCAGAATTTTTTATCTTTTTATAAATTTTCTTAAGCTCTTTTTCAAAAATAGTATTATCACTTATTATAACAGGTATGTTATTCATATATACAATATCCTTATTATTCTTGAAAGAAAATTCTGTTAAAACATCCACCGATGCTGCCTTAAGTTCAGTCAATATTGTATCATAATCTTTCACCAGCTCTAAATCCTGCCTCAATAGCTTCCGGTTTGAAAGATTAAATGAAATAAAAGCTACCTTGCACTTATAATTTTTCTCCAAATATTCTCTTATCTCGTTTTCTATTTTATGCTTGGCTGTCATTACCACAAATATTTTTTTCCCTTTTATATTGCTTAATGGTTTTGGCCTGAAAATTGATCTAATGATTTTAGCCCCAGGATTTATTTTGGATATTTCTCTTTCTAAAAATAAAATCTTTCCTTCTTCTGCTAAAGGGTGCTCACACATTGTAAGAATAATTAAATCAGCACCCATTATCCTGTAAATGCCCAGATACCCGATAATGTTTTCCCATTGCTGGAAAGCTCCTATAACACATATATTTGCATCAGTCTCCACATCAGGGACCGAGGCTCCGCTTCCTTCTACAATTATGAGATTAGGATTTAGCTTTTCAGCTTCCTTAATTCCTTCCTTAACATTAGTTAAAAATATTTTACCTCCAAACCCTCCCCCGCACCTCCTACAGCCTACAGTATTTACCCTGCTCATCAAAGCATCTTCTATATAATCAGAGCTCGCATGGAACCCCTTATGGCTTAGGTCTAAAAGGTAGTCAGGGGTTAATTCTAGTTCATGGCCTTTTAATACTTGGGGAGTTTTAGGTCCACCCCGTCCCATAGCTACTATGCAGATATCCACCTTGTTTTTGACATAAAAATTTGCGATATATGAACTTACCGCAGTTTTTCCAATTCTCTTTCCCGTTCCAATAATAGAAATGCTAGATCTACCAACTTTTATGTTCCTGGGAAAACTCATAAAACAAAAATCAGGTCCCATATAACTACAATTATTTGCAAGGCAGTAGGAGGCAATCAACATTCTCTTCCTGTAATTTACCACCGGCTCATCACTTAAATCATAAGCTATGTCTGGATTAAAAACATGCAAAGCTTTTATGATATCCCTGCTAAAGTCTTCTATCAGAAAAACTTTTTCCCCAAAATAATGTTCCGGATCATCTAATACCAGTTTTTCGGTTCCTCCCAGAAAAACAATACCTGCAAATTCTCCCGGGAACTTTTTCTTAATTAATTTAATTGCATCCAAGGTAACATCGGGATAATGTTCCCCATCTATTAGCGCTATGAGCCTTTTATCTATATTCTCTTTTTTCCTTAGTAAATCTATCATTTATCTTTTTCTTTTTTGTTTTCCTTTTAAGCCCTATTACTTTTTCAACCTTGTCAAAAGGGAACCTCCTATAAATATCAATTTCATTTTCCCTGATATTGATTACATTATAGCTGGGTTCAATTTTTCCCCTCAATCTCAAGCAAGATGCAGTACCTGCTGTAAGTATATACATATCTTCTACAGACCATATATAAGGGACATGTTTATGCCCGCATAAAACCAAATCAACCTCGCATTCTGCTAGCACCTCAAGTACATCACCAGCATCATTTACAATATTTCTTTCCCTACCAGTCTTTGGTATGGGTATTAGGTGGTGATGCATAGTAAATATTTTTAGATCTTCCTTGGTGCAATTTTGGAACTCTTTTTTTATATACTTGTAATATTCCCTTCCTATTTGCCCATTATCTAAATCCGGTTCACTAGAATCTGCAGCTACCACCGTTATATTGTCTCCCCTGGATGTTATATACCTTTCCCCAAAAAGCTCCTCAAAATGCAGATAGCCAACATTCCTGGAATCATGGTTGCCTGGCTGAATTATAATATTTTTACATTTAATTGGAACCAGGTAATTCTTAGCAGTATCATATTCCCTTTTGAAGCCATTCCCGGTCAAATCCCCGGTTATGATGACCATGTCGGGATCAAGTTCATTAATTTCATCTATTGCCCTAGTCAAAAGGCTGGGGACAAATTGGTTTTCCCCCACATGCAGGTCTGATATTTGGACTAGGACTGATTCTTTTTTATTATCTTTCATTTTAATCCTTCCCTAAATCTTAGAAAAATTTAAATTTATCAATTATATCTTTATAGGTTTTCTCCCCCTAAGTATTTGACAGCAAAGATTAAATATTCTATCACTTTTTATAGTTTTATATATAAAAAAAGGAAAAGCAAATAATAAATTGGAAAACTTAATAGATACCCTGATATCTTCATATATTTCTTTGTCTATTCTATTCCAATATTCACTAAAACTGAAGCCCCTGTTTTTTTAAAGTACCCACTATACCATCCGTCCCTGTAAAACAACTCCTTAAATTAATATCGCAGCCAGCATTCCTTGCTTTGGCAGCTAAAATATTGCCAAACTTGCTTATTTGTGTAATATAGATAATTTGCTTTGGACATTTCCTTTTAAAAATATTATTGGATTTAAAGGAAAACAGAGGTCATAAATTTATTTTTTATTACCTTCTTTGCCCTAATAAAACGGAGTAATTTAATGGTCATGTACTGCAAACTGCCTACTCAAATTTTATTTCTTGAGATATTTTCTTTTTCTAAAATTAATGTTTTTATTCCCTTTGAAGCTAATATATAACCAATAAGGCTGCCAGAGGGCCCGGTACCTTAAATTATTACATCATGTTTTTTATCCATATAAATTATTTTATCTAAAACATATAAAGCACAATATTATAATATTGTGCTTTATAATCCTATTTCTTAGATATATGCTTCTTCGGTTTTCCTGTCAAACAGGTGCACCATGTCAAGGTCCACAAACAAGTCTATCATATCTCCAGCTTGAGCCTTAGACCTGGGGGAAACCCTTGCAGTCATAAGTACCCCTTCTATATCAATATAGACATATATTTCTGCGCCCATGGGCTCTGTGACCTCAACCTTGGACTTAATTATATTGCCTTCTTTTGCCCGGGGTATAAATGCACTGTCTTCTAAGTCTTCCGGCCTTATGCCCAGAACTGCGTCTTTTCCCTTTAGGTTGTTGTTTTCTATAACCTTCTTTATTTTCTCAGAAGTATCCAGGGTAAAATTCTTATTGTAGAGTTTAAGCTCATCTGTTATCTTAACATCTGTAAAGTTCATGGCAGGGCTTCCAATAAAACCCGCTACAAACATGTTGTGGGGATGGTCATAAACCTCTTGGGGCTTACCTATTTGCTGTACAATCCCGTCCTTCATGATAATTATCTTTTCAGCCATGGTCATGGCTTCGGTCTGGTCGTGGGTTACATAAATTATGGTAGCCTTGAGCCTCTGGTGTAGCTTGGCAATCTCTGTTCTCATCTGTACCCTCAGCTTTGCATCCAGGTTGGAGAGAGGCTCATCCATCAAAAATACCTTGGGATCCCTTACAATAGCCCTTCCCAGGGCAACTCTCTGCCTCTGGCCGCCGGAGAGCTGTTTGGGTTTTCTTTTTAGCAGCCCTTCTATCTCTAATATCCTTGCAGCCTCTTCTACCCTCCTTTTAATTTCAGCCCTGGGGGTTTTTCTAAGCTTTAGGCCAAAAGCCATGTTATCATATACATTCATGTGAGGGTAAAGTGCGTAATTCTGGAAAACCATGGCGATGTCCCTGTCCTTGGGAGGGATATCGTTGACTATCCTGTCTCCGATATATATTTCTCCCCCGGTGACCTCCTCCAGGCCCGCCACCATCCTCAAGGTGGTAGTCTTTCCGCAACCCGAGGGTCCTACCAATACCACAAATTCCTGATCTTCTATTACCGTGTCCATTTTGTTTACCGCTACTACGTCTTCGAAGTTCTTGGTGAGATTTTTTAAGGTAACTTTTGCCATTTCTCTTCCTTTGTTTTATTTGCAATGCAAAAATTATATAATAAAAAAAAATTATTTTCTATAATCAGCAATATAATTCATGCCGTAAGGGTCTTTTCCAGCCAAAAAATCAGCAGCCTTCATAGCAGCCTTTAAACCTTTTATTGCTGAATCTGTTATGGGAGCACAAAGCCCATTTATTATTCCCATGGTGATAAAATGAATGTTAAGCAAATCCCTATTTGGCATGCCATAGCTGATATTGGAAGCGCCACATGTAGTTGATACGCCGAATTCCTTGGTAATTCTTCTCATAGTCTCCAAAGTGATTTTTCCTGAATCTGAATTAGTAGAGTTAGTCATAACCAAACAGTCAAATACCAAATCTTCCCTTTTTATTCCCAGTGATTCTGCCCTTTTAAGAATTTTTTCTGCAATAGAGAATCTTTTGTCCACTTCATTGGAAATACCATCCTCGTCTAAGGTCAGGCAAACCACTGCACTTCCACTTTTTTTAACCACCGGCAGTATTTCCTCCATTGATTTTTCTTCTCCATTAACTGAATTAATTAATAGCTTGTAGGGATATACTTCCAACGCAGCTGTTAATGCCTTTGGGTTAGAGGAATCTATGCATATTGGTCTGTCTGTTACTTCCATTACTTCTTTTACCGCCTTGGGCAACATTTCAACTTCATCCACACCTACAGCACCTACATTTATATCAATAATATCTGCCCCTTCTTCTGCTTGTTTTCTCGCATCTTCCCTTACCATATCCAACTTCCCCTCTTTTAATTCTTCGGCAAGGGATTTGCGTCCAGTGGGGTTAATCCTTTCACCAATAATTACGGTTGGCAGATCCAGTCCAAATTTCACTTCACAATCTTTTCCAGTTACTACAGTTTCCAATTTAATATCCTCCTATTTTTTAATAATTCTAATAAAAGTATTTATAAATTTATCATTTATTTCCGGCAATGATACAGTTACCCTTATAAATCCAGGCAAACCTAAATTGCTTCCCGGCCTTACAATAAAGCCCACTTTTAGCAATTCTTCAGCAACTTCTTTATCATCTTTTCCTGTTTCTATAAGTATAAAGTTTGCATATGATTTTAAATAATTTATTCCGTTTTCATTAAAAGCCCTATAAAACTTTTCCTTTTCCCTATTAACCTCATCCCTTACCTTCTTAATATAAAGGCTATTTTCCAAGGCTTCTATTGCAGCCTCTTGGGCAATAGAGTTTACATTAAAGGGTAGCCTGGTTTTATTTAGTGCCCTTATTACATGGGAGTTGGATATTCCATACCCTATCCTTAAGCCTGCCAGGCCGTAAATTTTAGAAAAAGTCCTGAGTATCAACAAGTTGGGAAAATTCTTTAGATAGCTAACAGTATTAATTTTTTCGCTGTCTCCCACATATTCATAATAAGCTTCATCAATTACTACAAGAATATCTTTACCTGACTCACTTAAAACATACTCAAATTCATCCCTGGTTATATTGGTACCTGTGGGGTTATGGGGGGAAGTAAGGAATATAATCCTGGTATTTTTATTTATTCTTGAAACCAGACTTCTAACATCCTGCCTGTAATCCTTCAATGGAACCTTAATTGCCTTTCCCCCTAATTTAAGGGTAGCTTTTTCATAAATCAAAAACGTGGGATCAGATATCAGAATATTCTCTGTTTCCGCTATTAAGCAATTGCAAACCATTTCAATTATCTGATCCGTTCCATTTCCCATAATAATATTATCTGTAGACAACCCATACTTTTGTGACAGCTTTTCCCTTATTTTAGTACAATTGGAATCAGGATAATAATTTACATTTTTAGCCGCATCACAAATCCTCTCTTTTACGCCTGGAGCTGGTCCTAAAATATTTTCATTAGAGGCAAGCTTGTAAACATTCTCTAATTTGTATTTTTCCTTAATTTCATTAATAGTTCTGCCCGGTATGTATTCCGGTAAATTTTCGATCCATCCCTTAATTTTCATTTTCTTTACCTTTATTAAACCTTATCTTTATTGAATTTCTATGCCCGTAAAGCCTTTCTGATTCAGCTAACTTTTCCAGAGCTTCTCTTTCTTTAGCCAAAGCAGTTCTGCTGTAATAAACAACACTGCTCCTCTTGAAAAAATCATAAACTCCTAATGGAGAGGCAAACCTTGCATTACCTGAAGTGGGAATCACATGATTAGTTCCGGCCGTATAATCCCCAACTGCTACAGGGGTGTAATTTCCAATGAAAATAGTCCCCGCATTCCTAACTTTCTTAAGTATTTTTTCCTGTTCCCTGCAGGTAATTTCCAGGTGTTCGGCCCCTATTTTATTTGCCACTTCTAAAAGCCTGTAAATATCCTCATCATATATTAACATACAATTATTGCTCACTGACTGCAAAACTACTTTGCCATTATCAGGATACTGCTCTGATAAGCCTTCTATTTGAATAGCCATTTCTGCTGATACCTGTTCCGCAAATTCTCTGCCGGAAAGTAAAATGCTTCTGGAGTTGGGATCATGCTCTGCCTGGGATATTAAATCAGCTGCTACATAGGAAGCCTTTGCACTTTCATCAGCTATTATAACGATTTCGCTAGGTCCTGCCAGGCTATCAATTCCAACTTTCCCATATACTTTTTTCTTGGCCAGGGTTACATAAATATTGCCCGGTCCTACAATCTTGTCAACTTTTTTTACGGTACCTGCACCATATGCTAATAGACCAATGGCCTGGGCGCCCCCAATTTTATATATTTCACTTACTCCAAGCTTTTGGCACAAGAACAATGTAGTTTCATCTATTTTTCCCCTTTCATTGGGAGGAGTAACAACAACTATTTCCTTAACTCCTGCCACTACCGCAGGAATTGTAGACATTAAAAGCGAAGAAGGATAAGAATACCTGCCTCCCGGCACATATATCCCTACCCTTTCTATGGGGTTTACTATTTGCCCCAGTCTTTTACCTTTAGACAAGTTTACAAACCATGATTTAGTTTCATGTTTTAACTGCTGCTGGTGGAAATCTGTGATATTTGCAGTACTAAAATCCAAGGCATTAACTAGCCCCTTATATTTATTTTTAATGTTTTGGCTTGCTTCTTCAACTTCCTTGGCAGAAACTTTAACTTGTCCCAAGCCCTGAGGTGAATAGCTGTCAAATTTCGAAATATAACCAATTATGGCGTCAGTGCCATCTTCTTTTATGTCCGCTAAAATTTTTTCAACCAAGGCATCAGTTTCTTCAGAAACCGAAACCCCGCCTTCAAGTAATTCCCGGTAATCTAAATCATCTAATTTAATAATTTTTAAAAATTCTGAATTCATAATAATATAACTAATATATTCTAGTTAATATAGTAAAAATAATTAATAAATACAAGGTAGAGTTATGCAAAAAGAAAAACTTCTGCTGCATGTTTGTTGTGCCACCTGTAGCCTCCACCCCTACTTTTTATTGAAAAAAGATTATAATATTAGTTTCTATTTCTATAATCCCAATATACACCCAAGGGAAGAATATATAAAAAGGCTGGAGGGTATAAAATTTGTGGCTGGAAAATATAATATACCTTTAATAATTGGAACCTACCAAAAGGACAAGTGGTTTGATATATGCAGCCAGTTTAAAGAAGAGCCAGAAGGTGGAAAGCGCTGTAACTTATGCTATAAAATGAGGATTGACAAAACTGCCCAGACAGCAGAGGAGAAAAACTTTAAACTGTTCTCCACTACCTTGTCAGTAAGCCCCCACAAGGATGCAAATGCCATAAATAAAATAGGCAAATCTGCTGCTGAAGATAAAAATTTATCCTTCTACCAGGCCAACTTTAAAAAAAAGGACGGTTTTAAAAGAACCGTCCAAATAAGCAAACAACTAAACCTGTACCGCCAGAATTATTGCGGATGCATTTACAGTAAAAAGTAATTACATGCTTTTTTCTTTAAACCTCTTTACCAGATAATAGGCAATGATTATGGCTACAATTATTGCGATTATATTTAACACATAAACAACTTTTACCGGGCCCCAATAAGTGCTGTCCACCCTGTAAGCTTCTATAAATGTTCTGTACAATGCATAAATGGCCAAGTACGTACAAAGTATCAAGCCATTGGGAAGCCTACCCGGCTTATTCTTATAAAACCTGTGCATCAGAAGCAATAATACAAATAATAATAAATTGGCAATAGACTCGTATAGAAAAGTCGGGTGAAAATATTCGGAACTAGCATATGCTGCCGGCCGGTTTACAGGATCAATATAAATAGCCCAGGGAAGTTTGGTAGGAATTCCAAAAGCTTCCTGGTTAAAAAAGTTTCCCCACCTTCCAATAGCCTGCCCTAAAACAAGGGCTGGCGTTATGATATCAGCCCATAGCCAGAAATTAAGTTTCCTGATCTTGCAAAATATAGCCAAAGCAATAAGGCCGCCCACCATAACCCCCTGTATGGCAAGGCCTCCACTGCGGAACGCAAAAATATAGGATAAATTTCCGCTATAATAAGACCAGTTCACTAAAACATGAAGCAGCCTTGCCCCTATTATTCCAGCAATAACTGCAAACGGGGCAAAATTAATAATCTCATCTTCTTCCTTTTTCCTGTACCTGGCAAGATAGTAAGCAATAACTATCCCTGCGGCCAGTGCAATAGCAATAAGGATTCCATACCATCTTATTTCTAAATTACCGATATAAAAAGCAACTGGGTCTACAGCCAAAATGTGCCTCCATTCAAATTTTCATTAATTT
>JBNJCV010000005.1:0-53379 GCA_051744245.1 Actinomycetota bacterium
AATGTTTATTCTTTTATTTTGACCTACAAAATTCTTTATCCTGGAAG
This sequence comes from Actinomycetota bacterium, assembly GCA_051744245.1. Classification (GTDB taxonomy): domain Bacteria; phylum Actinomycetota; class Humimicrobiia; order Humimicrobiales; family Humimicrobiaceae; genus M55B165. The sequence goes on from JBNJCV010000005.1 coordinate 48, forward strand.
GCTGGGCAGTCTGTCAATCACAAAGCTCTTTTAAAACTTAAGCCAGGGGATAAGAGATAAGGCTTATAACAAAAAGGAAGTTTTACTGTGGAGTTTATGGAGACCGGCTATGGGGTTGTCCCAGGACATTAACGGAGGTAATATTTTGAAGCTAGAAGACAGTATTATTTTAATAACTGGAGCTGCTGGAGGCATCGGCTCCAAAATTTCTACAAAACTGGCCAGAAAAAAGCAAATCTTGTTTTAACAGATAGGGACCAGGATAGCATGAAGCGGCTGAAAAAGGAGCTAAAAGATTTTGTTAATGCATGCCATATAATTGGGGACATAAGAGATATAAGTATCCAGGATAAAATAATAGATGCCAGTATTAGTAGATACGGGAGAGTTGACTGCCTTATAAATTCGGCAGCTATATCGGTGAGCAAATACCTTAGCGATATTCCGGACGCAGTTATATCAGAGATTGTAGACACTGACCTAAAGCCCTTATTAGCTTGAGCAAAAAAGCTATCAGGGAAATGGAGAAGCAAAAATCTGGCATAATCATAAATTTCTCCTCCCTTGCCGGAAAACATCTATCTCCAGGCTCCTTCCTTACAATGCTGTCAAGTCAGCTGTAATTGCTTTCACGGAGGGAATAGTAAAAGAAGCGGCATAACCGCTTATGCAATCTGTCCCGGCTCAGTGCTTACCAATATGCATTATCAGGTGACTGTGCAACAATATGGGGTAGAACCTAAAGAGGTTAAAAAATCATTGGATACAGGTAACCTCACAGGGACACCGCTAAAAAATCTGCTTATGCCAGAAGAGGTAGCAGATAAAGTAATAAATCTATTGGCCGGCAGAATCAGAATAGGTAAAGGTAGTTGTTTGGAGATAAGAAAATGAGATTATGGAAAAACATGTTCCATTTCCTTATCAAAATCATAATCCTCCCTTGGCCTTACAAGGTAAATATTTCCCCCATGTAGGTCACTGAAATATAATCCCTCGTCACCAAAGGCTAGGCCACAAGGTGATGCTGCGCCCTTACCGGTATAGGTTACAAATTCATCATAAGAGCTTATGCCTGTAGCTGTTTTATTTATTCTCATCTTTACTATTTTTTTGCCCTTTACTTGACGTCCCTTTTGGTAAGAATCGCCAAATAGCGCTACGAAAAGCTCATCAGAAAATCTTGAGTGAAATTGGCCATCTTGCATGAAATCCAATGCTGTGGGGGCCTGGGTAAAATGCCACCAGAAAAGTGCATTAGTCCTCATATCGCCATACCACCCATGATTGCTTCCCGCCTCTACTTTAGCAAGCACATCGTCTACGGCAGGACCATTTATGGTTACATATAATGATTTATCGCTTTTTCTCCAGGCTGCGCCAAATGGATTTCTAAAGCCTTTGGAAAAAACAAGATTTCCTTTAACCGGGTTATCTGTAGGTATGCTTCCATCTAGGTTCATCCTTAAAATTTTACCCCTGAGATCATTATCATCCTGGGGAGATTTTTCCCATGAACCTCCATCGGCTACATTCAGGTAAAGCTTACCATCAAAGCCAATACTTGGTGCCTGAATTTGATGTGCTTTGGTGGTTGATGGTATATCATCTATTATGGTATCCATGCTGTCTACTTTAAGGCCGTCTTTGCTTTTCATCCTTACCAGCTTTCCCTTTATTTCTTTCTTATCTTCATAAAGCATGGATACAAGAAGATCACCTGACTGCGGTTCTATGCAAATTCCCGTAACCCCGGATTCTCCCTTACCTGGAATTTCCGGTACAGGCTTGTAGTTTAAAAGCTCTTGGGCATATGTATAGACTTTGTAGTCTTTAGTAATAGCCCTGACCTGCCCATAAAGTTCTGTTACATATAGCAATACATTACTTTTATTATGGGTAACAGCAATATTTACCGGTAGATCAAGTCCTTTTGCTATAAGCTTTAATTCAAAACCAGGAAAAACCCACCAGTCTTGCCCGGGCTTCATTTTTTAGCTCCTTTCTTAATTAAGATTAGGAGATTAAGTGAACCAATTTAATAGACTTTGATTTTCATTATCTATAATCATTTATTTTTAGTCAATTGATAAAAAATCAAGATAAAAGGGGATCTTCAAGCATTAAAATAGTTCAAATTTTATTAGAAAAGCTGGAATTGTTACGGCAACTCATTTTTTTATCAGGTTCTCTATCAGGTTTACCGTTGTTCCACTTTTTCTTTATTAAAATTGCTACCATAAAAGAAATTAAAAATCCAAAACATATTACCATTAATACCTGTTCGATAGTTTCTGCGATGGACCCAAAAAAAGAATAGGCAAAAGCCAAGGGTAGAATGCCTGCAAATGAGAAAGTTATATATTTTTTAAAGCTCATTTTTGTTAATCCACATGTAAGGCATAGTGACTCATTAACTATGGGCAAACCCTTTGAAATAATTATTAGCCAGTGACCACTTTTTAAATTCCATAGCTGCATCTTTTTTCTATCTTTTTTAGAAATTAATTTTTTTAGAAAGCTTTTCTCAGAATAATAACCTAATATGTACCCTGCTACTGAACAAATTAACATTCCAACTGTAATTGAAAGCATGCCCAAGTAAATACCTAGAATATTGCCTGCTAGAGTAAAAATAACTGTACTGGGTACAGGCAAGATAACATCTATTCCCAGAAAGCCTGCCAGTATCCAAAAAACAGAGAAGGAAGATCTGGATGAAATGCTGTCAATTGCTTTTTGAAGAAACTTAAAATCGAAAAAAATAAAAATAACCCAGGTTAGTAGCATCAGTAACCCAACCATAATTGGAATTTTAACCCAGCCCAGTTTTAAATATAATTTTTTAAAGATTTCTTCTATTTTATAAAAGCTATCTAACATGTGCGGTTAGTATTAAAAATAATTTAGTAAAATATATTAAACTTGAGATGCAAAAAAGCCAATTATTTTAGGCCATTTTTAATTCTATTTACACTGCTCGTAGTTCTTTTACCTGCCACAAAATACAATATTAAGCAAAGGTTATGTAATTTTAATTTTCCTAATCAATAAAAAAACTTACTTAACCACTTTCCACAGGCTGTCCACAAAATAGTTATTAGTATCAAAAAAATTCTCTACAATCTCAAAATTATTTTTATCAGCCATCTCTTTTATTCCTTCAAAATGATACTTGTATGAAGATTCAGTATGTATTGGTTCCCGTTTCTTAAATGTAAAGAATTTATTTAATCCCCGGATAAAGACTTTTTGCTTTTTCTTACTTACGAGAAAGCTTTTTACTGCCCCTTCATCTTTGTCATAGGTAGCATGGAATTCAAACTGATTTAGGTCAAAATTACCTTTAAGTTCACTGTTTATCCTTTTTAAAAGATTTTTATTAAAAGCAGCTGTAATGCCCTGCTTATCATTATATGCTTTGGTCATTAAATCTATATTTTTCTTTAAGTCAAACCCAATCAAAACTCGGTCACCATTATTTAGTGACTTCCAAAGACTGGACAAAAATGATTTTGTTTTTATAGGATTGAAGTTTCCTATATTTGAGCCGAGAAAAAGCACCACATTTCTTTTATTGTTCTTAGATGAAAGCCAGGAAAGTCCTTCAAAATATTCTGATACTAATCCCCTGATTTGTAAATCAAGAAACTCATTTTTTAAATTATCCGTAAATTCAGCTATAGCATCTTCTGATATGTCGATGGGGAAAAAGCAAAAATTGCAGTCATTTTTTTGTAATTCTTGGAGTAGGACACCGGTCTTTTTTCCGTCTCCGCACCCCAGGTCTATCAGGTTAAATTCTTTATTGCCAATTTTCCCGCAGATTTGTTTTTTGTTATTTTTTAAAATTTCCATTTCTGTGCGGGTAAGATAATATTCAGGTAGCTTGGTTATTTCTTTAAATAACCTGCTTCCCTCACTGTCATATATATACTTTGATGGAAGTGACTTTAATGGTTTTGACAGACCTTTCAAGACATCCCTGGCAAATTCCTGTTTTACTTTAAACTTTATATCTTCTTTCTGCTGTAATAAATAAGTTTGTTTTTCCATTTCTACTCCTATTTGCAGGGAATAAACCTTATAATATTTTTAGAATTATTAATTATTTCTTTTATTATACTAAGTGATTTAAGTATTTGCTCTTCACTTGTCCTATATCCAAGGGAAAATCTAAGTGAACAATGAGCCTCGTCTTCACTAAGACCCATGGCCAGAAGGGCATGGGAGGGAGCAGCCGAGCCAGAATGGCATGCAGAACCTGAGGAAAAGCATAACCCTCTTTTAGCAGCTTCCAGCATAATGGATTCACCTCTTATCCCGGGAATAGTAATATTTAAGGTATTGGGTAAACGGTTATTCCTGCTGCCATTTAATACATAATTAGGTATAATTTCCTTTAGCCCTGACTCAAGACTGTCCCGGAGTTTTTTTATCTCGCCCATGTGTTCAAGATATTTAGGTACCATGTCTATTGCTTTTCCAAATCCGGCAATTCCTAACACGTTTTCGGTGGCAGAACGCATTCCAAATTCTTGTCCCCCGCCATGAATCAAAGGCTCAAGGCCCGTTCCCTTTCTTATGTATAATGCGCCAATACCCTTTGGTCCATACAGTTTATGTGAAGAAATAGTTAGCAGGTCAACTCCTAAATCTTTAACATCTATGGGAATTTTGCCCATAGCTTGCACAGCGTCTGTATGGAATACAATTTGTCTTTCTTTGGTAACACGGGAAATCTCTTTTATAGGTTGTATCGTGCCGGTAATATTGTTTGCCAGCATAATAGTTACCAGACAGGTTTCTTCAGATATAAGCTTTCTAAGGTCATCAGGATTAACTGTTCCTGTTTTATCAACAGGAAGATAGCTAACCCTAAACCCTTTAGTTTCAAGCCATTTGCAACTATTTAAGACTGCGGGATGCTCAATGGAGGAAGTAATTATGTGATTTTTTTCCCCCTTATTTGCTAAAGCCACCCCTTTTATGGCAATGTTATCTGATTCAGTTCCTGAGGCAGTAAAAATAATTCTTTTTATGGTGCAGTTTAGCTGCTGTGCAACCTGCCGCCGTGCTTTATCTATTATTTTTTTTGCTTTTTTACCTTCATCATGAACACTTGAAGGATTTCCATATATACCAAACATCTCTTCCATATATTCCTTAACTTCATCTGCAATTTCAGTAGTGGCATTATTATCTAAATATATAGTTTTATCTGTTTCTCCAGTTTCTGTTACTTCAATTTCACTAGATTTTGCTTCGCCTGAATCAAGAATCAAAGTATCATTTTCATTTTTGATTTTGACTATATTACATAATAAGGCTTTGTACACAGGAAAACCTGAAATGGGGTCATAATTATCGAGGTCTGTGAGGCTGTTAATATTAGTATTGCGCCATGCCTCAGGCCCAATTGGGCTTCCACAAGCATGATTTGCCTCAATACATCCTTCCTTAATGTCTTCTGTTACTATTGCTCTTTGGACTACACTCCCCCGGGGAGTTTTTATCATTACCTTCTCACCATTTTTAATACCTCTTTTTTCCGCATCTTTGCTGTTTACCATAACTGTGGGCTCAGGCCTTTTTTTGTTAAGGCCCTTTATTCCATGATGCTGGGTATGAAAACTTGTATTTACCCGTGCCCCCGAATTAAAAACTAGCGGATATTTTTTAAATAGTTCTGGCTGGGAGATGGGGCCTTCTCTTGGCTCAGAGTACTTTGGAAGCGGTTCGTAACCGTATTCATCAAGGATGTTGGAGGCAAGCTCAAATTTCCCGCTAGGGGTGTCAAATCCAACTTTTCCGTCTTTTCTTAGTTTCCCCTTTTCCCATTTTTTGTATTGCATCATCTCAGTATCTATTGATACCGTGCCTCCTGCTTTTCTGACTTCTTCCAGGGAAAAACCAGATCCCTTTAGAACATATCTTAGCAATTCTTCTTCTGTTTGGGGGTAAAGGTGCCCGTATCCAAGTCTTCTTGCAAGTTCGGCAAGTATGAAAACATCACTTCTTGCTTCTCCCAAAGGCTCTATCATTCTTTCCCTGATCTTAAATATAGACCCGTAAGTCATATAGGAAACATTTTCAAAATAAGTGGTAGCAGGAAGAACTAAATCAGCATAGGCAGAATCTGAAGTCAACTGCCTGTCTATAGTCACCAGAAAATCTAATTTCCCCAAAGTCTTTTTCCAGATATCCGAATTAGGCCAGGAGGTAGTAATAGAGCTGCCTTGTATTATCAATGACCGTATCTTGTAAGGATTTCCTTTCAGTACTGATTCAGGGAGTGCACTAGCATGCGCTTCATCCCTGTATTTTATGTAAACAGGGAATTTATCTTTACCCAGCCTGGGGCCAGTATCGGGATTGGCAACCAACCCTTCTCTGTTAATGGGGAATTTGTTTTTGTTCATTGTAAAACACAAGCCCCCCGGGACATCTAATTGGCCAGCAAGGCCCCATAATATAAGGGCTGCACGGATATTTTGAACTCCGCTGTTGCTGTATTCCATGCCTGTATACATAAGTTGAGAAACTCCCCTTGAGCAGGCAATCTTTCTGGCTAATCTTATAATGGTTTCTCTTGGGATTTTTGTAATATGCTCCACAATTTCCGGCCTGTAATGCTGAGTGTACTTTACCAGTTCATCAAAGCCTGTAGTCCAATTCTTGACAAAATCATCATCATACAGCTCTTCTTCTATCAACACATTTATCATTCCCAATGCCAGTGCACCATCTGTGCCCGGGCGGATGGGAACCCATTGCCCATCTGCCAGTTTTGCTGTTGCAGTCTTCCTGGGATCAATAACTACAACTTCAGCGCCTTTTTTTTGGGCATTTAGTATTCTCTTCATATCAATTGGAGGAAGGTCGGTGGCAGGGTTTGTGCCCCACACAACGATAAGTTCAGAGTTTTCTATATCTGAAAATGTATCCATAAACATTTTTCCCATGGTGACATGTGGAGCTATCATGCCAAATGCTACATAACATAATGCGCCTACCCCCATAGTATTAGGAGAACCAAAGGGGAAGAGAACGCTACTAGCCGAAGAAACAGCAACCCCTTTGGGTTGATATATATCACAGAAAGAAAGTTCGAAACATCCAACCCCGGTATAAATAGCATTAGCTTCTGCACCATATTTATCTTTTATAGAGACCAGTTTTTCAGTGATAATATCATAAGCTTGGTCCCAAGAGATACGCTCAAAATTATAGCTTCCCTTCCTCCCTTTTCTTTTCATGGGGTAAAGAAGCCTGTCCTTGGAATAAATAATTTCTGGTGCATGCTCGCCAAGCTTGCAGATAACCCCCATAGGCGATTGCTTGTCGGGCCTAATGTCCTTTATCCTGCCTTCCTCATCATATTCAGCAATAATCCAGCAGCCTGCGCTACATATCCCGCAAATTCCCTTTTTTTCCATATTACCTTTTATCATTGTTTTTCTTTTGGGTTATAATCTATTAACAGTAATAGGCACTTTAGCTAAATTTTATCATTTTTTATATTGATTATGTAATAGAAATAACAAACAGATTAAAAGCACCTAGTAGTTTTGTAGTACATATACTTTTTATAGATACAAACATCTGGCTTGGCTGGTGCTTCAACGGTTGCAATATCTGAAAAATAAAACAGGTAACTGCTGTCTAATCAGGCTACTATATTTATAAGAGAATACAAAAATTAGCCCCCAAGCAATTTTTAGCACCCAATTAAAATAACATCATTAGAAACTGCTGGTTTTAAATTTTTCTTTTCATTCTTTTATGCTAAAGTTATGGGTAAATAGTTAAGGATATTAGCATGAGTAAAATACTGGTATTGGGCATGAGCCCGCTGCCTTTTGAGAATGACAGGAAGGTCTATGGCACCGGCATAAGGAGCTGGCAGTTCATGCGCCCCCTGCTTGATGATGGCCATGAGATATGTGCCTGTAATTTTGCTATTCCCTCTGCATATCCGGAAAATTTAAAGCCAAAATTTTTATCCGGCTTTAAACATGGCAGCTACAGTTTTTCCTACAACATCCTTCCCCAGAAAGACTTTGAAGACATGGGGACTGTAAAGAGAATTTATGACCAGTTCAAACCGGATTGCATAGTAGGATGCACCTTCTACCCCTCCTATATTGCAGCCAGGCTGCTTAAGAGCCTGGAAAACAAACCCCCTTTCTGGGCTGACCTGTTTGGCCATGTAATGGCGGAAGCCCAGGCCAGGGCAGCAGTAGACGGAGATGATGGATGCCTTTTCCATTACTGGAACAGCGAATACAATATCATAACTTCGGCTGACATGTTTTCCTGCGTATCCGGAAGACAGGAATATGCCTTGGTTGGGGAGCTGGGGGCAGTGGGAAGGCTTAACAGGTTTACTTCCGGATACAATTTTAGCTGCAACATACCCTGCGGGATGCCTGATGAAGAATACAGCCATGCCAGGAACGTAATAAGGGGAAAAAATGGGATAAGCGAAGGCGACTTTGTAGTGTTGTGGACAGGGGGATACAATACCTGGACTGATACCAGTACCTTGTTTTGTGGGTTGGAGATGGCCATGAAAGAGGATGACTCCATAAAATTTGTCTCCACCGGGGGCGAAATACCAGAACAGGACATAAAAACCTATCCCCGGTTTCTGGAGAAAATAAGGGGGAGCAAATTCAGGGATAATTTTTTAATGGAGGGCTGGATTGACGGAAAAGACGTCCCCAATTATTACCTGGAAGCTGACATAGGCATAAACATAGACCAGGACATATACGAGGTAAGGCTGGGAAGCAAGAACAGGATACTTGACTGGTTCAGGGCAGGGCTGTGTGTGCTTTCCTCAAATGTTTGCGAGCTTACTGAAATAATAAAGGAAAACAGGATAGGCTACACTTTCAAGCCCCATGACAGCCAACATTTAAAAGAAAAGCTTTTATATCTGGCCTCTAACCGGGAAAAAGTAAAACAGGCAGGAAAAAAAGGCCAGGAGTTTGCCAGGGCTAATTTTAACTTTACCGTGACTACCAGAAGGCTCAGGAAGTGGGCAGACAATCCGGTGCATGCACCCGACTGGGGAAAGAAAAGGCAAATCTTTTATGAAAAGGAAGAAGCCCTAAACAAACTGGAACAGATTACCAACAGTCAAAAACAGATGATAAAAGACAGGGATGAAAGAATATCCAGGCTGGAGGCAATAATAAAAGGGGGCTTTGCCTATAGGGTATACAGCTACTTTAAAATGCTTAAAAGCAAACTAGGCCGCTAAATTGTAATAATTTAACTATTATATTAAAATTCAATTTATTGTAATTTCATATTTTACTCCTATGGATAGAAACTTAATTATAATTGTTAGCTACAATAGCCAGGATTTTATAAGAAGGTGCCTGGAATCTGTAGTAAGCCAAAGTTTCGGCAGGTGGCATATGGCTGTAATTGACAATAATTCTTCTGATGGAACGGTTAGAAAGGTTAGGGATTTCAGGAATTCAAATACCAAAATAAGCCCGGAAAATTTTTCATTTTTAAGGCTTAAAAAAAACCTGGGCTACTCCGGGGCTATAAACTATTTTGTATTTAAGCGGCTGGAAGGCAGGCACCATGATTTTTCACGTATTATCTTCCTGAATCCTGACATGTACCTAAAGGAAGATGCACTGGAAAATCTCCTCATGCCTCTGGGGCAAAATAAGAGGATTGGCGCATGCGGGGGGTTGGTGCTTGACTATGATTCAGATACTATCCAGCACCTGGGTGGCCTCATTAGCCCCAATTTTATTACCAGCCACATTGGCAAGGGTAAAAACTATGATGAACTTAAAGAAGAATACAAGCACAAGCCTGATAATATACTGGAGGCAGTAAGGGATGTAGATTATGTAACCGGGGCCATGCTTGCAACAGATTTTTCTTTATTTAAAAAGATAGGGGGCTTTGATACCGGGTACAGGCCTGCATATTATGAAGAGCTTGACTATTGCCTCAAGCTAAAGGCGGCAGGATACAGGGTAGTGGTAAACCCACTGTCCATGTCCAGGCATGCCGAGGCTAGCTCTTCCAGGAAATTCAGCCGCCAGTTTTACAAGCTTTACCATAAAAACAGGATAAGGTGCGCAATCATTAATTCAAAAGTTTCCCATTATTTTAAATTATTGCTTGAAGAGATAAATTGGGCCAGGAAAGAAGCCACCAGGGACCAGTATGTACCACTTGCCTACTCTTATATGTTAAATTTTATCTTTGCCCCCTTAAATTTAGGTAAAAAGTTAAAAAATTATTTAATATTAAACAGATTACAGTTAAAATAATAAAAAACTAATGTGAAGGACAAATTATGCAAGAGAGTATACCTAGGCTTTTAATTATTTCCCATGACGTCGTAGGAAAACAAATGGCCGGCCCGGGCATCAGGTGTTATGAATTTGCCAGGATACTGTCAGAATTCTGTCAGGTAACTCTTGCGGTGCCCAATAAGCCGGATATCAGCACTAGCGGGTTTGTGGCCCGGCAATATAGCCTGGATAACTGGAGAAGACTGGCTAATATGTGTGAGAATGCGGACCTGGTTTTAATCCAGGGCCATATTCTGTACCATTTCCCTTTCCTTAAAAATTTTAAAGGCAGAATAATAATAGACCTGTACAATCCCTTTAACCTGGAAAGCCTGGAGATGTTTAAGGACAAGGAAATAGCAGAAAGGCTGAGAATTGATAAAAATAATATAAATATGCTTAAGTTGCAGCTAGCTATTGGCGACTTTTTTATATGCGCAAGTGAAAAGCAAAGGGATTACTGGCTGGGCATGCTTAACGGGATGGGAAGAATAAACCCCTACAATTATGACAGTGACAGTACTCTAAGGAAGCTGATTGATGTGGTACCCTTTGGTATTCCAACTGAGCCTCCCAAACATACCCAGCAGTCTGCCATAAGGGAGGTTGTTCCCACTATTAGAGAGGATGACAAGATTGCATTGTGGGGCGGGGGCATATGGAACTGGCTGGATCCCATAACTGCCATAAAGGCCATGTGGGAGATAAGCAGGCATAGAAAAGACATAAAGCTGGTTTTTATGGGGATAAAGCATCCTGACCCCAAGCTGCCGGAAATGAACAAGGCAGTAGAAGCAGTAAAGCTTAGCAAGGAGCTTGAGCTATACAATGAATATGTCTTCTTTAATGAGTGGACCCCTTATAATGCCAGGCAAAATTTCCTGCTGGAAGCAGATGTGGGGCTCTCTATACACCAGAAAAGGATTGAAACAAAGTATTCCTACCGCACCAGGGTCATTGACTATATATGGGCCAGGCTTCCGGTGGTAACCACGGAAGGGGATTCTATAGCCAAAATGGTCAAAGACTACAATATTGGGGAAGTGGTAAAATACGGAAATGCCCAGAATCTGGCTAGGATAATAGAGAGCATGGTTACCAATAACAGTTTAAAGGAAATATATAAGAAAAACATGAACAAGATTGCCCCGAAATTTGCCTGGGAGAATGTGGCCAGGCCGCTAATAAATTATTGCCTGGAAGGAGATTATGCCCATGATAAAAGGGAAATCATAAATCTTATAGACAAGCAAAACAGCAAAACAGCAAAAATACTGGAAGAAAATTTTGGGGGAAGCACCAACATTTTAGCCCTGACTTCCCATAAACATGAAGACAAGAAATTCTTAGACAGCAGGGAATTTGGGAAAGTTTTCTTTATTGAAGTAGACGACAGCTTAAAAGCAGAAGCTAAAACCCAGGATATTATTGGAGCCTTAAAGTCGAAAATCTCATCCCGCACTAAATTTGACGGCATCATAGTAAATAATGCATTTGAAGAAATGACCCCTAAATTTTTTTATGACCTGGTAAATATTCTTAATGCTAAACTGAAGTCAGAAGGCCTGTTTTTTATTTCCATACCAGAGCAAAAAGGTCTTGCTGCCCATTTTAGAAAAGGGGAAACCCCCGACACTACCAGAAACATGATTGATGACTTTATGGCCGAGTACATATTAGGCCATGCAGATTTTGAGATTATTGAAAAGGGAATGTTTGAAAAGGTAAAGGAGGTAGCAGAACCCGGGGACCTAAAGGATATCTATGGCAAAAATGAGCTGTTTGAGCTTTTCCAGATAAAGATGTCTGATAAGGGCTTTCGGAACCTAAAGCTTCTTTCAAGATTTGATATGCTGAAATCAGAGCAGTTGGAAAAAGATACTACCATCAAGGGTAAGTTAAAAAAATATATGTACACTTTAACCAGTATTTATTTTGAAAATTTGAGAAAAAGCTTTAACGAGTCTATGAAAAGCCTAAACAATAACATGCACCTTCAAATTAACCGGGAAATAAATGAGATAAACAAAAAGAACCGGGAACGCATGCTCCTTATATACTTTAATATTTTCAAGGCTCTCCAGAATGAGGTAAATAAACTGGGTTGTGACATTGACAGCTTAAAAGAACAATGCCTGGGGCAACCCCGTGAAGGGGAAAAGCCACAAGAAAATAGGATAGATGAGAGGCTTGAAGCCCTGATGAAGGATTTTGAAAACATTGACCGGATCATGGGACTTACTGTTTCCAATAAGTATTTTTTGGCAAGAAAAATCTAGATTTTTATTATTAAATTTGTTATAAGAGTATAAGTAAAAAATGCTGGAGAAAAGTAATTTGAGCTTGGCAAAATCAATAACATTAATAATCATAAGCATATCCATTGCTGTGGGCGGACAACTACTTCTAAAAATTGGAATGAACAGGATAGGAGCCCTTGATTTTAGCGGTATAGGCAGTTTGTTTAAATTTTTTACCCAGGTATTAAGAAGCCCCATAGTTGTTCTGGGCCTGTTTATGTATGTAATATCTGCTGCCCTTTGGCTGATTGTCCTGTCTGCAGTTGATTTAAGTTTTGCATATCCTTTTATAGGACTTACCTATGTTTTTGTGCTGGTGCTCTCCAAGTTCCTGCTGAAGGAAGACGTAAATCCGGTAAGGTGGATTGGCACAATTATTATCACCATTGGAGTAATAGTAATTTCCCGGGGCGGATAGAGAGGTGAGAGTATCAATTGAAAAAGGATGACGACCCTTTATTATCCATTATTACTGTAAACTATAATGGGAAGCATTACCTGCCCGGTCTTTTTAAATCAATCAGGGAGCTTAATTACCCTTCCAGTAAAATTCAGGCAATAATGGTTGACAACAATTCACAAGACGGATCAGTAGAATTTGTCCACAAGAACTTTCCTGAGGTAAACATAGTAAAGCTGGATGAAAACCAGGGCTATGCGGGAGGGAATAATGCCGGTTTTAAGGCAGCAGAAGGCAAGTACATTGCTCTCATAAACAATGACTGCGAAGTAGGGAAAAACTGGATTGTGGAAATGCTGGATATCTTCCGCCAGGCACCTGGAACCTCCAGAATTGGTGCTGTGGGCTCTAAAGTGTTGTTTTACTATCCATACCTTCCCCTGGAATTTTTATCAGACAGTATAAATAAAAGGCAGAATAGAAGGCCCAGCAGCTTCAGGAGGCTGGGGGTAAGGGTTTCAGATGTAAAAATTATTGGTGCGGGCAATTCTGTAAATAAAAGCATAAAATACCTGGAAGGCTTCTATCCCCGTCAAACGGGTAAGGAAAACAAGGCATTTTACTGGACTAATGGTAGTGGATATCTAACCCTGCCCATAGAAGACCAGGATAAAGATATGGAAGTGGAGCTAGAATTGTTTTCTCATATTGTGCCAAATAAACTAAAGGTAATCATTGGCGGTGAGCTGCTTGAAGAGTTTGAGCTGGCCGCGGGCAGCAGGAAGGTAAGGCTTTCTGTATCCAAAAGCTATTACCAGCATAAAAAAGACATAATAAATAGCTGTGGAACCAAGATAAACCGCTCATTTTACAGTATGGACCGCGGCTACCTGAGTTTTGATGAAGGCCAGTACGCGAGGGCAGAGGAAGTATTTTCCCTTAGCGGCAGTAGTTTTATGGTGTCCAGGGAGATGCTGGAGGATGTAGGATATTTTGATCAAAAATTCTTTACTTACTATGAGGATATTGACCTTTTCTGGAGGGCAAGGCTTAAGGGGTGGAAGCATTTTTTCACTCCCAGCTCGGTGGCCAGGCACCACCATTGCGGTACTGGTGCTGAATGGTCCTACAGTTTCACTTATTATGTGTTAAGAAACAGGCTGCTGATGATATTTAAATGCGGCTGGCCTGCCCTTTTTTTTAAAAGTTATGTAGCATTTGTGGCCTCTATGATCTTTAATACCTGCTACTTTCTGGTAAATTTAGCGGCGGGGAGGAAGCTGGAAAGGGTAGATATACCTATAAGGATAAAATTATTTTTAAAATTTTTCTACTTGCTGCCCCAGTATCTGGCAGAAAGAATAAGGATAAGGTCTTCTGCAAACATAAAGGACAGGGAAATAAAGGGTTGGACAAAGAATTTTTAAAGAGGGAAATCCATGGTAAAAATCGGCATATATGACAGGTACCTTTCCACATACGGGGGCGGGGAAAGATATAGCTGTAAAGCGGCAGAAATACTGTCAAAACAAAAAAACTACCGGGTAGAGCTTTTAACCGATCTTTATGTAAATCTTGGCCAGCTCTCAGACAGGCTAAACCTTGATTTAAGCAGGGTAAGCTTGAAGATATTCCCCTTCATATCGGAGGAATATGCCAAGAAGATAACCAGGGGCTACGATATCTTTATAAATGCCACCTACCTCAGCCCGCTGCCTGCTTATGGAAAGAGAAACATATACATATGTTATTTTCCCACCCCTTTTGATGTGGATTTTAAATTTATTCACAAATTCTTGCTGTTGTTCAGGCTGCCAGCCATATGGCTTTTCAGGATTGCGGGCAAGCTCTGTAATGAATTCAAGGGAGTTGAGGCAGAGAAAGGACTATATGACTCCAAGAGGTTTTTGCTGGGCAGGGGGAGCTGGACCAGTGGCGAGGTGCTGCTAAAATATGAGCCTGGCGAAGATGTGAGGGTGGGGCTTAAAAACCCCCATGCAAGCAAGCTGGACACGGTGGAGGCAAAAGTTGAAGCTGGTTACGGAGAAGGAGAAAAGTTTTTTAAAAAAAAGCTGGCCATAGGAAAGGGGGAGAAAAAAACTATAGATATAGGAAGGGCAGAAAACCTGACTTTTGTAAATATAAGCTCTCCTACCTTTAAGCCTGCAGGAGAAGACACCAGGAGGCTGGGCATAGCTTTATATGATTTGAGGCCGGCAAGTATAGCTAAAAAATTGCTGCTGAAAGCACTGGGTTTTATACCCCTTTTCCTGGTAACCTATCCTAAGGATTTGAGCTTCCTCAATTGTTACCATGATATTATCTCCATTTCTGAATACAGCAAGAGATGGGTAAAAAAATACTGGGGAAGGGATTCGAAGCTCCTTTTCCCCCCGGTAGATATAGAAAATTTTAAGCCTTCCAGGAAGGAGAAAATAATACTTAGCGTGGGAAGGTTTTTCCCTGAGCACCATAATAAAAAGCAGCTTGAGCTTGCCAGGGCTTTTAAGCAACTGGTAGACGGTTATCCTGAAATTATAAAAGGATACAAGCTTTGCCTGGCAGGGGGAGTATCAGATAAGGAAAGCCACCTTCAATATGTAGAAAAGGTTAGAGAGGAATCAGCAGGTTACCCCATAGAAATTTTGACCAATGTAGACTGGAAAGATCTGGTGGATATTTTTTCAAAATCCTCTATATTCTGGCATGCATCAGGAATGGGGGAAGACGAAGAGAAGCATCCGGAAAAATTTGAACATTTTGGCATAACCACCGTGGAAGCCATGGCTTCGGGATGTATCCCTATCGTTATAAATAAAGGGGGACAGAAAGAGATAATTAAAAATGGGCAAAACGGATTCCTTTTCAGCAGCATAGAAGAATTGAAAGAGATCACCGTAAAGGTTTGCTCGGGGGAAATTAAGGGAGAAAAAATTAAGAAAAATGCTATCAATGGTGCAACCAAGTTTTCAAGCGATAATTTCAGCAGGAGGCTGCTGGAAATAATCGGGGAAGGTTAAATTGGATCTAAGTATAATAATAATAAATTACAATAGCCTGGAGTTTTTAAAAAGCTGCCTAAAAAGCCTGGAAAAGATAACCGGCCCTGTAAGCTGGGAAGCATTAGCTGTAGATAATGGCTCCAGTGATGGAAGTGTTTCCTACCTGGAGAAAATGACACAAAAAAGGAAAAATTTTAAGTTCTTCAATGCCGGGAAAAACCTGGGCTTTTCCCTGGCCTCAAACCTGGCAGCAAATGAAGCTGAAGGGGATTTCCTGCTATTCCTAAACCCTGATACAAGGATGCTTGACAGCAATTTAGGGGATATGCTGGATTTTTACGCCGGAAAGGCTAAGGAAGAACAAGTGGGCATAATTGGTGCAAAACTTCTAAATCCCGGGGGAAGCCTCCAGTACAGTTGCCGCTCTTTTCCTACCCTGGCCAGGCAATTTTATGAAAGCTTTTTCCTGTACAGGATATTTAGAAGATCAAGGATTTTTGGTTCCTATTTTCTAACCTGGTGGGACCATGAAAGCACAAGGGCTGTGGACTGGCTTTCTGGAGCTTTTATGCTGGTTGATAGGAAAACTTTTAAAAAGGTAGGAGGGTTTGATGCCAGATTTTTTATGTACAGTGAAGATACTGACCTAGCCCTGAGGCTTAAAAGAGAAGGCTTTACCAATTACTATTATCCCTTTTTTAAGGTTGAGCACAATGACAGTGGCATAGCTTCTAGAAATAGCCCAAAAAAGATAGCTGAAATATGGAAAAGCAGGGTTATCTACTTTAAGAAAAATTACTCAATCTTCCACGGATTTACAGTGGGCCTGCTTATGTTTTCAGGAATTGTAAACAGGATTGTTATAGGCTGCCTACTTCTGAAGAAGAAGAAGGTTTTAGATAATATGAAGGCAATACCCATATATTTTAAATGAAAGTATCTTTTATAACTACAGTATACAATGAAAAAGAAACCATTATCCCTTTCTTGAAGAGCCTGGCAGGCCAGTCCTGCCTCCCTGATGAGGCGGTAATTGTAGATGGGGGTTCTAGTGATGGAACTTATGGGTTAATTGAAGGCTTTTTAAAAAAAGGAAACCTTAATTACAAGTTAATGAGGAAGGCCAAAGCGTCCATATCAGAGGGAAGAAATGTTGCCATCTCCAGTGCCTCTAACAGGGTAATCTGCGTAAGTGATGCCGGCTGCATTTTGGATAGAGGCTGGTTGGCTGAAATCAAAAAAGATGTGTCACCCGGCAGGATGGTGGGGGGATACAATAAAGCCATAGCCGAAACTTTTCTGGAAAAATGCCTGGCTGCAGCTATCATGCCCAAAGTAAGTGAAATAAAAAGGGATAAATACATGCCTTCGTCAAGGAATTTGTGCTTTTTTAAGCCTGACTGGAATAAAGCTGGAAGATACCCTGAACAAATGGATTATGGGGAGGACATGAAATTTAATTTCAATGCAAAAAAAGCTGGGATAAGCATAATCTTTAACCCAGCTGCAATTGTTCACTGGAAAATGAGGAACAGCTTAAAAGACATATTCCGACAGTTTTTCAGATATGCCAAAGGAGATGCTTTGGGGAGGATGTATCTACACAGACACTTTATCAGGTTTGCTTCGGTGCTCATAATGGCAGCTATTGCAGTCATTTCTGTAATTTTTAGCCCCTATTTCCTTCTTTTATATGTTCTTATGTTTGCTATCTATCTTTTTACTCCTTACCGGAGAATACCCTATTATTTTAGAAAAGAAGGGGTAGCAAAAAAAATATATTCTTTTATTTTCATGCCCCTGCTCCTTGTAATCATAGATCTGGCCAAGCTTTTTGGCTATATATATGGGATTATAATAAGAAAATAACTGTAAATTATTTTATTAAAATAACTAATATTAAAACACTTATAATTTTATTATAGATAAATCTAGTTAAATATGATATTATATTGTTTGTTTGTCACTTTATAAAAGGTTTTTTAATAAAATAAAGTTTAACCTTTTGACAATAGTATTTTAGAATTTTTTTTAATAGGGGGTGTATTAATGAGTGACATTAAGAGAATTGATACTAATGAACTGAGGGTAAACCTTACAAAATATTTGACTGAAAATTTGGGCGATACCATTTATATTACTAGATATAATAAATTAGTAGCAGAACTAAGGGTATACACTGAAGACATCAGGAGAAAAACTGAATTAAGGATTGCCAAAAAGATGCTTGAAGAGGCCGAGAGGGAAGGCAAATAACAAAATGTAGACTAAATCCAGCTGCAGCATTGCTGCAGCTGGATTGACTGAAGTAACTGCAATTATTTCTTGCATTATTTTAATACATACCTTAAGATTGTATTGAATTATTTTTATACTTAAGCGTATACTTTATGCTAGGACTAAATGCTAAATTAAAAGATTTACACCGGAATGGAAACTCCATAAAAGTTGCTATTGCTGGCGTAGGGCATATGGGCAAGGGCCTTATATCCCATATCAGGTCCATTAAGGGAATGGAAGTTGTAGCCATTGCCAACAGGAACAGGTATACAATCCTAGAAAGCCTGAAACCGCTAAATATTTCCACAGAAGATTCTTATATACTGGAAGAGGGCAAGGATTTGAAAAAAAATGTTTCTATTGCCCTGGAAAATAAAAAAATTATATTAACCGATAACCTAAAAGTGCTTACTTCCATAAAAGAAGTAGATGTGGTGCTGGATGCAACTGGAAACCCGGAAGCAGGAGCCGTGATATCATTAGGAGCTATAAACAACAAAAAACATGCGGTAAGCCTGAATGTAGAATCAGATGTTACCGTGGGACCCTTGCTTAAAAAATTTGCAGATAATGCTGGAGTAGTGTATACGGTTGCGGCAGGTGATGAGCCGGGGGCACTAAAGGAGCTATATGATTTTGCTGATGGCCTGGGGTTTGAAGTTATTGCCGCTGGTAAGGGGAAGAACAATCCCCTGGACAGGGAAGCAAATCCTACAACGCTGGCAGAGTATTCTAAAAAGAAAGGGGCCAGCACCAAAATGATGACCTCCTTTGTGGACGGTACAAAATCAATGGAGGAGATGGCCTGCTTTTCAAATGCTACGGGTATACTGCCTGATACCAAGGGGATGCATGGCCCTAACGCCAATGTCTCCCAGCTGCTAGAAAAGTTCAGGTTAAAGGGGGAAGGGGGTATACTTTCCAGAACCCCGGCAGTAGATTTTGCAATTGGCGATGTTGCGCCAGGAGTTTTTTTGATATATACGGCCAGGCAGAAAATCATAAGGGATGAGCTGAAGTATCTTCTTTTTGGGGATGGCCCCAATTACCTTTTGTACAGGCCTTACCATCTGGCAAGTATAGAAACACCCTTATCTGTGGCCAGGGCTTATTTTCACCACGAACCCACCATAGCGCCAAAGGGAGCACCTGTATCTGAGGTTTTTACCGTGGCCAAAAAAGACTTGAAAGAAGGGGAAGTAATTGACGGGATTGGGGGATACAGCGTTTACGGCTTAATTGAAGAGTACGGAAAGGCCAGGGCAGAAAACCTGGTTCCATTGGGCCTGGTTGAAGGGGCAACCCTTAAAGCTGACCTGCAGAAAGGTCAGCCCATAACTTACAGGGATGTCAAGCTTTTAGAGGACAGCACAATATTTCAACTGAGGAAACTTCAAGAAAAAATTTTTGATTAAAATGGACAAGTTACCAAGCATATTTGCAAGTTATAAGCCGCATATAGAAAAAGAGCTAAAAGACATGCTAGAAAGCAGGAAGCTGCCCCTCTACGGGATGGCAAGGTACCATATGGGATGGGAAGATAAGGACGGAAATGAGATTGAGGGCAGCGGCGGTAAATACTTAAGGGCTACTTTATGCCTGCTGACAAGTGAGTCCTTGAGCGGCAGTTTTAAAAAAGCGTTGCCCCTAGCGGCAGCTATTGAGCTGGTGCATAACTTTTCACTGGTGCATGATGACATCCAGGATGACGATTCCCAGAGGAGACATAAGCCCACTGTCTGGTCTATCTGGGGCAAGCCTCAGGCAATAAATGCAGGCTCAGCCATGAGGGTCATGGCTTCGCTTTCAGTTTCCAGGCTATCCGGTTTTGGCATACCCAATCAGAATCAGCTGGCTGCCTTGAAAATATTGGATGAAAATTGCCTGAAGATGATAGAAGGCCAGTATCTGGATATTGATTATGAAAAAAGGAAGAATATAACCACTGCCCAGTATTTAGGCATGGTTGAAAGGAAAACTGCTGCCCTGATCCAGGCAGCAATGCTTATGGGGGCAGTTATACATACCGGGAAAAAAATACCGGAAGCTTTTGGAGAGCTGGGGTTTAACCTGGGATTGGCTTTCCAGATAAAGGACGATGTTTTAGGGATTTGGGGAAATGATAAGAAAACCGGAAAACCCAAGGCAAGTGACATTAGGAAGAAAAAAAAGTCTTTTCCTGTTGTTTTCTGCCTTGAGCACTTAAGCCGGAAAACAAGGGAAAAATTTTTGGCTATTTATAATAAAGAGGAAATTAATGGAAAAGACATAGAGTCTGTACTAAAGTTTTTAAAAGGGGCAGAAGCAAGAAAATATTCAGAGGACATGGCCTTAAAATATTACCAGAAAGCGCTGAGCTGCATTGAAAGGCTACCTGTAGATCAGGCTAAGAAAACCCATTTTATAGATATATCTAAATTTCTTGTTAAAAGGGAATTCTAATAATGGCATTAGAAAAAAAACAAAACAGCATGAGAAAAAAAGAGCATCTTTTTGTAAGCTTGAATGAAGATGTTGAGGCCACCGAAATAAGTAATGGCTTTAAGGATTACCGGTTTATCCACCAGGCACTTCCCGGCATTGCCCTGGAAGAAATTGACGTGTCCACAACTTTTCTGGGCAAAAAACTGGAGCTGCCCATGATGATTTCCCCGCTAGTGGGAGGAATAAACCAGACAGGCAAGATAAACAAGGATTTAGCCAAGGTTGCCCAGCTAAAGGGAATTGCCATGGGATTGGGATCCCAGAGGACAGCAATTGAAGATAATGCCAACCATAAAAGTTATCTGGTAAGGGATGTAGCCCCCGATATATTATTGTTTTCAAACCTGGGAGCGGTCCAGCTTAATTATGGATTTGGGGTAAAAGAATGCAGCCAAGCGGTAAAAATGGTGGATGCAGATGCGTTAATTATACACCTTAATTTAATGCAGGAGGCATTCCAGGCTGAAGGAAATTGCAATTTTAGGGGCCTGGAAGAAAAAATAGGAAAGGTCTGCAATTCGCTGGATGTGCCGGTTTTGGTAAGGGAAGTGGGTTTTGGGATTTCCAGGGAGGTTGCAAAAAAGCTTGTAGGGATAAATGTTTCTGCCATTGATGTTGGCGGAGCTGGTGGTACTTCCTGGGTTGAAGTGGAAAAACACAGGTCCAAGGATAGGCTACTGAAAAAAGTTGCCCCAAGCTTTAATAGCTGGGGAATTCCCACTGCAGACTCGGTTAAGGCGGTAAGGTCTGTTTCTGAAACCATACCCCTGGTGGCAAGCGGTGGCATACGGACCGGGCTGGAGGTGGCCAAGGCTATAGCCCTGGGAGCAGACATTGCAGGTATTGCCCTGCCTATGCTGAGAAATATAAGGGTATCGGTTAAGTCCTGCATTGATTATATAAATGAAATAAAGGCTGGCTTAAAAATCGCTATGTTCGGCATAGGGGCAGCCAGAATAGATGATTTAAAGCATACACCATTTATTACAAAGGGGGAGAAGTGATTTATTCAGCCAAGCTCTCTTACAGGCTAATAAGGCATATGAGGGCAAACAGAGCTAGGGAAAAGTTTCCCTTTGTATTAATGCTTGAACCCCTGTTTAAGTGCAATCTCAATTGCAGGGGCTGTGGCAAGATAAAAGAATACAAAGACATACTTGACAGGACTTTAAGCGCAGATGAATGCCTGGATATGGCAGAACAGTCAGGCGCTCCCATAGTATCGGTAACCGGCGGAGAGCCTCTGCTGCACCCTGAAATAAAAAAAATAGTGACAGGCCTTCTGGATAACAAATATTTTGTTTATCTTTGCAGTAATGGATTGCTTTTAGAAGACTTTTTAGACGGGATAAAGCCTGATCCTGCCCTCAGCTTAGTAGTGCACCTGGACGGCATGGCCGCCAGCCATAACCATATGGCAGGAAAGAAAGGAGTATTCCAGAAAGCAGTATCGGCCATAAGAAAGGCAAAAAAGCTGAATTACCAGGTCAGAACCAATACCACTATTTACCAGGACACGGACCCCGGTGAGATGTTGGAACTTTTTAGGATGCTAAAAGATATTGGCACTGACGGGATAATGGTGTCTCCTGCTTTCAGCTACGGAGAGGTAAAAGAGGAGGTTTTCCTGGAAAGGAAGCAGGTACACAGAATTTTTTCTGAAATTTATTCAAACCTGGATGGGATAACTTTATACAATACTCCCATTTACTGGGAATTTTTATCAGGAAAAAGGGAGCTGGAGTGCACTCCCTGGGCAAACCCTACCGTAAATCCCAGGGGATGGAAGAGCCCTTGCTACCTTATTACTGATGCCCATTACCCCACTTACAGGGATTTTATTGAAAACACAGAATGGGAAAAATACGGAAGGGGAAAAGATCCCAGGTGCGAAAATTGCATGGTCCACTGTGGGTATGAAGCAAGCTCCATTCTGGGGAAGAAAAACTTTGGCGACCTTTTAAAGCTTGCAAAATGGAATGTAACCGGGAGGGGCAAGTGAAAGCACTGGTTACCGGAGCTACAGGCTTTATTGGAAGCCATGTAGCCAAGAGGTTAATTGAACATGGCTGGCAGGTTAATGTACTGGCCAGAAAAAGCAGTAACCTGGGCAATTTAGAAAGCCTTGATGTAAATATATGCTACGGTGACCTTAAAGACTATGGTTCACTGGAGGAGGCAGCATCCGGGTGTAAAGCTCTTTTTCATGTGGCTGCAAGTTACAGTTTCTGGTCCCCGGATCCCGGGGAAGTTTACCGGATAAATGTGGAAGGAACTAAAAATGTAATTAAGGCGGCCCTTTCTTCTGGGGCTGAAAAAATTGTTTATACCAGTAGCGAATCCACGGTGAAGGTGTCTAATGGGGAAGTTGGCAGGGAAGGGGCTATCTGCCAGCCGGAAGAAGTGGCAGGGGACTATAAAAAGTCCAAGGTTTTAGCGGAGGCTGAAGTTAGGAAGTTATGCCGGAAAGGCTATCCGGTAACTATTGTAAACCCCACTACCCCCATAGGGGAAAAAGATATAAAGCCAACTCCCACCGGGAAGGTCATAGTGGATTTCCTGGCAAAAAGGATGCCTGCATATGTAAATACCGGCTTAAATTTTATTGATGTAGAGGATGTGGCTGAAGGCCATGTCATGGCCCTAGAGCAAGGAGAAATTGGCCAGAACTATATTCTGGGGAACAGGAATTTAACCTTAAAGCAAATGCTTGAGGTATTGGCAGAAATAACAGGGCTGGATGCGCCAAGAAGGCAGATACCCATATGGCTGGCACTATCAGCTGCTCATGTTGACGAGTTTTTTAGTGGGAAGGTACTGAAAAAACATCCCAGGATACCGCTGCCTGCAGTAAAGACTGCCAGAAAATTCAGGTTCTTTGACTGCAGTAAGGCGGTAAAACAGCTACAGCTTCCCCAGAGTCCGGTAGAAGAAGCTTTCTATAAGTCAATTAAATGGTTTAAGGACAAAGGCTATGTTGAAAATCGATCCTAAAAAAGTTGACCAGAATATAAAAAGGTCCCAGGAATATCTTTTCTCCAGGCAGCATGGTGACGGCTACTGGGCCGGGTTGCTGGAAGCGGATGTAAGCGTTGTTTCTGGATTTATACCCTTAATAAGGTTTTTGGGCATAAAAAACAGGGAAAGGGAGAAGAAGGCTGTAAATTACCTGCTTGAAAAGCAAAACCAAAATGGCTCATGGAGCCTTTTTTGGAAAGGAAGCGGCAGCATAGATGTTACCATCCAAACATATTTCGGCCTTAAAATATGCGGCTTGAAAGAAGATCAAGAATGCATGAAAAAGGCAAGAAAATTTGTTTTGGATAGTGGGGGCATTGAAGCGGCCAATACATATACCAAGATTATATTAGCTTTATTTGGGCAGTATAGGTGGGACGCTATTCCTGAGATACCACCCGAAATCATATTCCTGCCTGAATGGTTCTTTATAAACATCTATGATTTTGCCAGCTGGACAAGGTCCACCATAATGGCTTTTTCAATTATTATTTCCTTAAAGCCTGTATATAAATTAAGGGAAGATGAACAGGTTTTTGAGCTGTACCGGGATATGGATAATTTTGAAAACCCCAAGCCCTATAAAGAAAAAAATATTTATTCACTGGGCAATCTTTTTTTGATTTTAAACAGGGCTTTTAAGCTTTGGGACAAGCTTCCCAGAAAGGTAAAAATTGGCAGGGATAAGGCTATAAAAAAGGTGGAAAAGTGGATAGTGCAGCGGCAGGAAGATGATGGAAGCTGGGGAGGGATAATGCTGCCCTGGCTATTTTCCCTTATAGCTTTAAAATGCTTAGGGTATGAAAATACCCATCCGGTGATGAAGAAAGGACTAGAAGGCCTGGAGGACTTCATAGCAGAAGATTCCAATAAAATAGTATTGCAGCCAGCTACTTCCCCGGTATGGGACACGGCATGGGTTGCCATTGCTTTGAGGGAATCCGGAATTCCAGAAAACGAGGAAAGGCTTGTAAAGGCGGCCAACTGGCTGCTTGAAAAGCAGGTAAGGACAAAAGGGGACTGGAGCATAAAAAACCCCAGGACAGATACTGGCTGTTGGTCCTTTGAATTTGAAAATAAGTTTTATCCGGATATAGATGACACCTCAATTGTTTGCCTAGCTTTGAGCATGATTGGAGCTGGAGATGAAAAAAGGAAGAAAAAAGCTATAAGGAAGGGAATAAACTGGGTGCTGGACATGCAAAACAGTGATGGAAGCTGGGCAGCTTTTGACCGGGACAATGACAAGAAGATATTGAGGCATATTCCCTTTGCCGACTTTATAACCCCCCTTGATTTTGGCAGTCCGGACATTACCGGCCATGTGTTATCTGTATTGGGAAAGCTGGGGTATTTTGATAATATAAAAGCCATTACTAAAGCCCTAAACTACTTAAAAACCAGCCAGGAAAAAGACGGAAGCTGGTATGGAAGGTGGGGTGTCAATTACATATATGGAACCAGCAAAGTGCTGCAGGCAATTGAAGAAATTGGAGAAAATGTTGACAGTGACTTAAGCGCTGAGGTTAAGAAAGCTGCTGCCTGGTTTAAAAGGCATCAGAATGAAGATGGTGGATGGGGAGAGTCATGTGTCTCCTATGAAAACTACAGGTACGAACATTTAGGTGAGAGCACTGCATCCCAGACAGCCTGGGCTATTCTTGCCCTACTGGCGGCTGAAGGTATCTCTTCTTCTGTGGCCAGGGGTATAAACTACCTTACGGGCACCCAGAAGCCAGATGGAAGCTGGGATGAGAAATACTATACCGGGGGAGGTTTTCCGGGTGCTTTTTACCTGAAATACGAGCTATATAAAGATTATTTTCCCCTTATGGCATTGGCAAAGTTTAATAAATATAATATAAGATGTGATAAAAATGGAACAAAAAAATATCAAGCTGAAAACAAAGAGTGAAGAAGAACTGGCAAAAATAGATCCCACAGAGAGGGTGCTTCTCCTTCCCCACTGTTTAAGGCATAGCGAAACCTGTGAAGCAAAAATGACCAGAGAGGGCTTGCAGTGCAGGGATAGCTGCCAAGACAAGTGCTCTATTGGAAGGCTGAGGCTGCTTGCCCAAAAATTGGGCTATAAGGGAGTTTGTATAGCCCCCGGGGGTTCCCTGGCTATAAAATTTATAAAAAGGGCAAAGCCCCGGGCAATAATAGCCATAGCTTGTGAAAAAGAGCTTGAGGAAGGCATCTGTACAGTAAGGGAAGTTGCAGAGAAGATGGATCTAGATTTCAAGCCTGCTATTATTACTGTGCCCTTAAGCAGAGACGGATGTGTGGATACGGAAGTAAATGAAAAGGAAGCAGCTAGGATAATTAAATTATAGGGTGGTGTGCATTATGATTTGCGAACTTGCTCCTGCAAAAGTTAACCTCACCTTGGAGGTCCTGGATAAAAGAAATGACGGATACCATGAAATAGAATCTCTGATGCAGACTATCGATATATGTGATGTGCTTACTTTATGGGACAATGAATGGGTTCAGGTTATCCCCGAGTATTGCAACCTTCCCTCCCACGATAGCCTGTCTGGAAACGGATATAGTAAATTCCTTTTCGATAACCTAGTTTACAAGGCAGCTTTGCTATTAAAACAGGAAACTGGCTACGGTGGTGGGGCTTTGATACAGCTTAAGAAAAATATACCCTCTTCTGCAGGCCTGGGAGGAGGCTCAAGCGATGCAGCGGCCACTCTGAAAGGCTTAAACAAGCTGTGGGGCCTGGGACTGAGCAAGGAGGACCTGGCAGAGATTGGTTCCCGGATTGGCTCGGATGTCCCCTACTTTATATACGGGGGAACCTGCCTGGTAAAAGGTAGGGGGGAGAAGGTTAAACCGCTGGAAAACCTGAACACCAAATGGCTGGTAGTAATACCCCTTCCCATTTGCATTAGAGAGAAAACTTCAAAGCTTTATTCCTACATCAAGCCAGCGCATTACTCCAGAGGTAAGGTTACAGGCACTTTGATAAAGGAGCTTAAAAATGGCAGTGGCACCAATGGGTTTAGGGAGAATTTGTTCAATGTATTTGAAATAGTGTATAATGATTGTTTTAATGAATTTAACGAATGGATTGGCGAGCTTGAAAATATGGGGATAACCCCCCTGCACCTTGCAGGAAGCGGACCTGCCGTCTATTATATTTCTGAATCCAGGGAAAAGGTAAGAAAGGTTATAGAAAGCCTGACAGGAAAGGAAAACCTATCTAAATATTTAGCGAGGACAGTTCCATGACCCAGGAAAAAAGGAGTAAAGAAACCATAGCCAAAATACTTAAGGCAGCAGAAACATGCCTGGCTCAAAAGGGTTACTCTGATATAGGGGTTGAAGACATATGCCGGCAGGCAGGGGTAACCAAAGGGGCTTTCTATCATCATTTTAAAACCAAACAACAGCTTTTTTTGGAGCTTTTGGACCACTGGGTAGACAAGGTTTCCCTTGATATCGACCCCAGGAATATTGATTCTAAAAATACCCTTGAGCTGCTGTTAAACATGCCGGATAAAATAAGTCCGGCTTTTGCCACTGCTTCCGGACAGCTGCCCGTATTTTTGGAACTGTACATAAGGGGGCTGAAAGAAAAAGAATTAAAAAAGATAAGCAAGCGTTCATATAAAAGATTTATAGAATTCTTTACCAGTATACAGAAAAAATATAATGAAAATGCAGGAGAAGAAGAGGACATATCAAAAATACTTTTTTCCCTTACGGTAGGATTTCTGATACAGGGGCTGCTAAATCCCCGGGATGATGATTGGGTGGCACTTGCCAAGAAAAGTATTTCCATGCTTCTGTCCTGATTTTTTAAATATTGGAAACAATTAAGAATAAAAGAAAAAAACTTATAGTAAGCATCGTAACCTTCAATAGCCTGGAATATATTGGGGATTGCCTGGATTCAGTCTTAGATAACAAGCCTTCATGCAGCTGCCATGTAGTGGTAGTGGACAATGATTCCCAGGATGGCACTGCTGAATTTATTGAGAAGAACTATCCCCAGGTAACCCTTATTAAAAACCGTCAAAATATAGGCTTTGCTGCTGCCAATAATCTGGCAGCCAGGAATACAGACTCGCAATATATCCTCCTCATAAACAGTGACTGCAAGGTATTTGAGCATTCCATACAGAAACTGGTTGATTTCATGGACAAAAACAAGGGTGCTGCTGTGGCGGGGCCGAAAATAATTAATAGTGACGGTAGCATACAGCATTCATGCAGAAAATTTCCTTCAATGTTAAATGCTACCGTACACACACTTCTTACCGTGGTTTACCCGGAGAACCCATTTTCAAGGAAATACAAACTAGCAGACATTGATAAAAGCAAGCCTTTTGAAGTAGACTGGGTTTCCGGATCATGTATGATGGTTAGAAGGAAGGCAATAGAAGGTGCAGGGATGCTTGATGAGAAGTATTTCATGTATGTTGAAGATCTTGATATCTGTTTCAGGATGTGGAAACAGGGGTGGAAGGTTTATTATTTCCCCTATGCAAAGGTGCTCCACCATGTTGGGGGAAGCAGTGGAGGTAAAGATATCAGGGCAAGCTACAGGATGCAAAAAAGTGTTTTCCGCTTTTTCTGGAAAAACCACCGGAGGAATTGGAGGGTTGTTTTTATCCCTATCCTGGTGATGGTTTTAAGCTTTAGGGTGATGCTTACTGCCTGCAAGAAAGTTTTTGGCTAATTTTATTTGTATAGTTTGCTTTTTATATTAAAATAAGGGATATACTTAGTCTATAGTCAAATATCTAGGAGAAAAAACTTTTGAGGATTATAATAACAGGGTTTGCAGGCTTTGTGGGAAGCCATCTTTCTAAAATTTTGCTTAAAGAAAATCATCAAATTTTAGGCATTGATTTAAATATAGATAAAAATTATAAGGGGATAGAAGTAGAGGCCCTTGACCTAAAAGACAAAAAAAGGGTGGAAAATGTAGTAAAAAAGTTTGGTCCGGAAAGGATTTACCACCTTGCAGCCCAGAGCTCGGTAAGCTATTCCTGGCATAATCCCATAGAGACTTTTAAGGTTAATGTTTTCGGGGGGATAAACCTCCTGGAAGCAGTAAGGGAATATGCTAATGGCTGCAGGGTTCTAGTGGTATGCACTGCGGAAGAATATGGACAGCCCAAGGGGGATATGCCAATCCGGGAAGACTTTAATATTTTCCCCTCCAACCCTTATGCCATAAGCAAGTCCGCTTTGGATTTTTTTTCGATCACCTATAGCAAGGCTTACCATTTGTCCCTATGCGTTACCAGGTCCTTTAACCATATCGGGCCAGGGCAGTCAGAGCGGTTTGTCTGTTCTGATTTTGCAAAGCAAATTGCAAAAATTGAAAATGGCCTTCAGAAGCCGGAAATAAGGGTGGGGAACCTGGAAGCTTACAGGGATTTCTTGGATGTAAGGGATGTGGTAAGGGCTTATGTTTCCATAATGGATAAAGGAAAAGTTGGCCACCCTTATAATGTATGCAGCGGAAAAAAGGTAAAGATTTCTGGGATACTTAAGATTCTGATATCCTTAAGCAATGAAAATTCTATAAAGGTTCAGGTGGACCCGGATAAGTTCAGGCCCATAGATGTTGATACCATTTACGGGGATAATTCCAAGCTAAAAAAACATACTGGCTGGACCCCGTATTATAGCTTAAGGCAATCCTTGGAAGATACCTTGAATTACTGGAGAGATAAAATTAAGAAGGAGGTTCTAACAAATTGAAAGAAGTAATACTGGTAGGCGGAAAAGGCACCAGGCTGAGACCAATAACATACTTAAACCCCAAGCCCATGCTTCCTTTGGTAAATAGGCCGTTTATGCATAATTTTATCAATTGGATGAAATCCCACGGCCTTAAAGATATTATTTTCTCAACAGGCTACCTCCCGGCTACTTTTAAGGGATATTTCGGGGACGGTTCTAAATTGGGGGTAAATATTGATTATGTAATTGAGGATAAACCGCTGGGCACGTGCGGAGCAGTAAAAAATGTGGAAAGGCACCTGGATAAGAAGCCTTTCATGGTTTTTAACGGGGATATACTGACTTCCCTTAATTTAACCGAGATGATTAGCTACCATAAGCAGAAAGGGGCGGATATAACCATATCCCTTACCCCGGTGGAAGACCCCAGTGCTTACGGACTGGTACCCACAGATAAGGAAGGCAAGGTAATTGAATTTTTAGAGAAACCAAGTGAAGAGGAGATTACCACTAACTTAATCAATGCGGGCACCTATATAATTGAACCCCATGTGATGGACCTGGTCCCAAAGGGAGTTAACTATTCATTTGAGAGGGGACTATTCCCCAAAGCTTTAAATGAAGGCTTTAAAATTTATGGCTACAGGTCGGAAGCTTACTGGCTGGATGTAGGGACCCCAGTAAAATACCTCACTGCCCACAATGATATTTTAGACAAGAAGGTAGATTTTGAATTTCCATACAGCCAGTTCAAACCAAATATTTATATGGGAGACAAGGTAAAAAGTAGTGGTTCTAATTTTGTTTCCGGGCCAGTGGTGGTAGGAAATGGTACCATACTGGAGGAAGGGGCGAGGATAATGCCCATGGCCGTTATTGGAGACCACTGCTATATATCCAGCGGGGCGGAAATTGAGGGCAGCGTGATTTTTGATAATTGCCACATTGGAAAGGGCAGTCAGATAAGGAATTCAATACTGTCAAAGAATGTAAGGATAGGAGAAAATGTAAAAATAGGTGGAGTATCAGTAATTGGAGATAACAGCAGCATAGGGAATAATAATGTTTT
Source organism: Actinomycetota bacterium (assembly GCA_051744245.1). Classification (GTDB taxonomy): domain Bacteria; phylum Actinomycetota; class Humimicrobiia; order Humimicrobiales; family Humimicrobiaceae; genus M55B165. The sequence continues at coordinate 30,650 of JBNJCV010000005.1, forward strand.
AAAGAATGGAATAAAAATTTGCATAAATTCAAAAATAACATCGGGACAAATTACTTTTTAAAATAAAACCTAAGAGGTGAAAAGAATTGAGAGCATTAATTACTGGAATTACAGGGCAGGACGGGTCTTATCTTGCAGAATTGCTGCTGGAAAAAGGATATGAAGTTTATGGAATGATAAGAAGGTCTTCAGTTGAAAACCTGTACCGGATTGAGAAAATAAAGCATAGGATAAAGTTTGTCCAGGCAGATCTTCTAGACCAGCTGTCCATAGTAAATGCGGTAAGGGAAGCAAAACCTGATGAAATATATAATCTAGCGGCCATGTCATTTGTCCCTACTTCCTGGAAGCAGCCGGTGCTAACCGGGGAATTTACTGCTTTGGGGGTTACCAGGATGTTGGAGGCGGTAAGGCACCAGAGCAAGGACATTAAGTTTTACCAGGCTTCCAGCTCGGAAATGTTTGGCAAGGTTAAGGAAGTCCCCCAGAGTGAAAGTACGCCATTTTACCCCAGGAGCCCTTATGGAGTGGCCAAGGTTTATGGCCATTATCTTACAGTAAATTACAGGGAAAGCTATGACCTGTTAGCATGCTGCGGGATATTATTCAACCATGAATCCCCCAGGAGGGGCATGGAGTTTGTAACCAAGAAAGTGACAGACGGGGCGGCTAGGATAAAGCTAGGCCTATCAGATGCCCTTTATCTTGGAAATCTGGATGCAAAAAGAGACTGGGGATATGCCAAGGATTATGTTAAGGCCATGTGGCTAATGCTGCAGCAGGACAATCCTGAAGATTACGTGGTTTCTACCGACAGGACCCATACGGTAAAGGAATGGGTAGATGCTGCTTTTTCATGCTTGGATTTGGACTGGCAAAAATATGTAAAGACTGATCCAAGGTTTCTGCGGCCAGCAGAAGTTGACCTTCTGGTAGGGGATTCATCCAAGGCAAGAAAAGAGCTGGGCTGGAAGCCAGAAGTTGATTTTGACCAGCTGGTAAAGATAATGGTGGAATATGATTACAATAGGTTAAAGAAATTAGCAAGGTAGGAAAATGAATGACAAAACCATAAAATTTGGAACTGACGGCTGGAGGGGGGTAATTGCAGAAACCTTTACCTCCGAGAATGTCAGGGTAGTATCCCAGGGTGTATGTGAATACCTGGAGCATAAGGTAAAGTTGAAGAGTGAGAAGCCTAAAATAGTGATAGGCTATGATACCAGGTTTCTTTCAGACAGGTTTGCCCGGGTTGCAGCCGGTGTATTTGCAGCAAATGGGGCAGAAACTATAGTCTCGGATAGCTTTATACCAACTCCCATATTATCCACTGCGGTGGTAGTAGACAATGCTGACCTGGGGGTAATGATTACTGCCAGTCATAACCCTCCGGAATATAACGGGTATAAAATAAAGGGCCCTTACGGGGGCTCTGCTACCATGGATATGGTAGAGAAAATAGAAAAAAGGGTAAACCGGGGAATAAGGGACGGCCTTTTTTACCGCTGCCTTTCGGAGAAGGAAGACCCCTCACAGTATTTAAGCTATAAGGATTTTAAAAAAGGTTACCAGGCCCATGTTGAAGGGTTGATAGACCTGGATGCATTAAAGGATTTTAGTTATAAAGTATTGGTAGATCCCATGTACGGAGCGGCCCAGAAAACATATAAAGAGCTTATGGACATATTCGGGATAAGGGACACAGTGGAGATACATTCTCAGTATAATCCTTCATTTGGGGGGATAAACCCGGAGCCTATAGGCATACATATAAGGGATGCTATAAGAGTTTTAAAACAGGAGGGCTGCAAGCTGGGGATTTGCCTGGATGGGGATGCTGACAGGATAGGGGCTATAGGAGAAGATGGTAACTATATAAGCTCCCATCACATTTTTGCTGTAATCCTCTATCACCTGGTAGAAGATAGAAAACTCTCCGGCAGGGTAATAAAAACTGTGTCTACCTCTTCTATTATTGATAGAATTGCAGAAAGGCATAATCTTGAGCTAAAGACTACCCCCATAGGCTTTAAATATATTGGAAAAGAAATTCTGAATGGCGGAGTTTTGATGGGGGGAGAAGAAAGCGGAGGCTTGTGGCTACATGGTAATATACCTGAGAGGGACGGCATGGTTATGGGCTTGAAATTGATAGAAATAATGGCCAAAAAAGGAAAGACAATTAATAAGATACTGGAAGAGATATATGATAAATTTGGTTATTTTGTTTACCAAAGGCTTGACTACGGGGTAACCGAAGCCCAGAAGGAAAAGCTAAAGGAGCTTCTGGAAAAAAAAGTGCCAGACCTTATAAAAGCAGAAGGAGTAAAACAGGTGGTAACCATAGACGGGTATAAGTACTTTTTGGAAGACGGGAGCTGGGTTATGGTAAGGCCTTCCGGCACGGAAGCAGTGGTGAGGGTTTATGCAGAAAGCAGTAGCCAAGAGAAGCTTTCCTACTTGCACGGGCTTGGCAAAAAAGTAATTAATGGATTAATTTAATAATAATTTGTAGTATAAATAAAGGAATTTGGAGAGGGTAATGAAACAGCTAGATGATTTAAATAAAATTAAAAAGATTGATAGGCAAGGAATGCTGGAAATTGAGGAAAACTTTTACCATCAGTTGGTGGAGGCAAAAAAGATTGCAGATTCGGTAGACTTAAGCAAGATAGGTGGTAAAAATTATACCGGCATTGCCTTCCTGGGAATGGGTGGATCAGGCTTTGTAGGGGACCTTATTAAATCCCTGATAAAGGATGATTCAGATATACCTATTGAAACTGTTAAGGGTTACAGCCTGCCAGGATACATAGACAAAGATTGGCTAGTAGTGCCTGTTAGTTATTCAGGAAATACTGAAGAAACAATTTCCTGTCTCAAGCAGGCAAAAGAAAGAGGCTCAACTTTTCTTTTTGTTACTTCAGGAGGCCTGCTTGAAAAAATGGCAGAAGAATATGAGGCCTGCATGGTTAAAGTGCCTACAGGGTACCAGCCCCGTGGCGCAATTGGTTTTTTGTTTTTACCCACCTTTTTAGCCCTTAGAAATACCGGGCTGGCAAAAGTTAACAGCAGTGATATTGATAGCGCTTTAGCCCAGATAAAGGAACTGTCTGAAAAATTTAACAGAGAGGTGGAAACAGGTAAAAATTTTGCCAAACAGATTGCTGCGGCTATTGGGGATAACCTTCCCGTAGTATATGGGAGCGGAGGGTACCTGTCTGCAATTGCCTACAGGTGGAAATGTGAAATTAATGAAAACGGAAAAACTCCTTGCTTCTGGGCTGAATTTCCCGAGCTTAACCATAATGAAACCGTGGGCTGGGATAGGCTGGCTGATACCACCAGGAAGCTAACCCTTTTGATTTTAAGGGATGACGATGAAAGCATTAGGATGAAAACCAGGATAGATGCCACTGTCGGGCTGGTTAAGGCAAATTTTAGTGGAGTTATTGAAATACCGGTAAAAGGCAGGTCAAGACTTGCCAAGGCTCTTTCGGCTATGTATACAGGGGACATAGCCAGCGTTTATTTAGCCTTGCTTCACGGGGTGGACCCCACACCGGTGGAAAAGATAGAAAAATTGAAAGCAGAGCTTGCAAAGCTAGACTGACTTAGAAAGGATTAACATGGATTTTGATGTAAGGGACATAGAATTAGCGGAGGAAGGCAAAAACAAGATTGAATGGGCAGGAAGGGATATGCCTGTGCTTAAGGGCATAAGGGAGGACTTTTTAAAATCTAAGCCCCTTGAAGGATTAACTCTGGGAGCCTGCCTGCATGTTACCAGCGAGACAGCAAACCTCATGGTGACCTTAAAGGAAGGGGGAGCCAGTGTTTCCCTTTGCGCTTCCAACCCGCTAAGCACCCAGGATGACGTTGCTGCATCCCTGGTAAAGCATTACGGAATACCGGTTTTTGCCATTAAGGGAGAGGACAATCAAACTTATTACCGCCACATAAATAGTGTTCTGGATACCAAGCCCAGGATTTCGATGGATGACGGGGCAGATGTGGTATCTTCAGTGCACAGCAAGAGAAAAGAACTGATGGATAACATGCTGGGTGGAACTGAAGAGACTACCACTGGAGTCATAAGACTTAAAAGCATGGAGCTCAAGAAAGTTTTAGGTTACCCGATAATTGCGGTAAATGATGCCCAAACCAAGCACTTGTTTGACAATAGGTATGGGACAGGCCAAAGCACCATTGACGGAATACTGAGAGCCACCAATATCCTACTTGCTGGCAAAAGGTTTGTGGTGGTTGGCTATGGATGGTGCGGCAAGGGCGTTGCCATGAGAGCCAAAGGCATGGGTGCATCAGTAATAGTGCTGGAGGTTGACCCGCTAAGGGCCCTGGAAGCTAAAATGGACGGCTTTGAAGTTATGAAAAATACGGAAGCGGCAAAAATAGGGGACATATTTCTCTCAGTTACCGGGGATAAGCATGTTATAGGGGAGCCTATACTTAAAAATTGTAAGGATAAAACTATTGTGGCCAACGCAGGCCATTTTGATATAGAAGTTGACTTGGATTACCTCAAGGAGAACAGCTCCTCTGTAAGGACAGTCAGGCCCATGGTGGAAGAATACAGGATGAAGGACGGAAGAAGAATCTATGTGCTGGCTCAGGGGAGGCTGGTAAATTTAAGTTCGGCTGAAGGACATCCCGCAAGTGTTATGGATATGAGTTTTGCAAACCAGGCATTGAGCGCAAAATATATTTATGAGAACAGCGGAAAACTGGAGAAGAAAGTTTACGGGGTGCCAAAAGAAATTGATGAAAGGATTGCGAAAATAAAGCTTGAAACCATGGGGGTAGAAATTGATAAGTTAACCCCTGAACAACAGGAGTACTTAAATTCATGGGAAATAGGGACATAGCCAGAACAAATGTGCCCACCCTTATCTGGGAGGATGGGCTGCTTAAACTTATAGACCAGAGGAAGTTACCATTTGAAGAAGTTTTCATTGAATGCAGAACTTCAGGCCAGACTGCCAAGGCAATAAAGGATATGGTAGTAAGGGGCGCTCCTGCTATAGGTGTTACTGCTGCTTACGGGGTAGCTATTGCTGCCCTTGAATATGAAGGCAAAGACAAAGAGGGGCTCATCGGCCATGTAAAGGACAGCATACAAATTCTTGGGAAAACCAGGCCCACGGCAGTAAACCTTTTTTGGGCCTTGGACAGGATGAATTCTTTAATTGAGGAAGTTGGCGGAATTGATGTGACAGGGATAAAAGAAAGGCTGGTAGCTGAAGCAAAAAAAATTGAAAAAGAGGATATCCTGGTAAATAAGAGATTGGGTGAAAACGGGCTTAAAGCTTTTTCAGCTATTGAGAAAAAGAAGCTTTCTATCCTTACCCATTGCAATGCAGGGGCACTGGCAACTGCTGGATATGGCACTGCCCTGGGAGTGGTCAGGAAGCTTGATACAGCGGGCAGGATAGCCCAGGTGATCGTAGATGAGACCAGGCCTTACCTTCAGGGGGCAAGGCTTACTTCCTGGGAGCTTTACAGGGAAGGGATAAAATTTTTTGTAATTACTGATAATATGGCTGCTTATTTTATGTCCACAGGAGATGTGGATGCAGTGGTTGTGGGTGCTGACCGGATAGCATCAAATGGAGATACTGCCAACAAAATAGGGACCCTGGGCTTATCTATCCTGGCAAAAAATTTTGGCATACCTTTTTTTGTGGCGGCCCCGGTATCAACTATAGATTTTAAAATAGGTAGGGGGCAAGAAATTGAGATTGAGAAAAGGAATCCGGAGGAAGTAAGGAAGGTTGCAGGCAGTCAGATAATCCCGGATTATATGGCAGTAGAAAATCCTGCTTTTGATGTCAGTCCGGCTGAAAATATAACGGCAATAATAACTGAAAAAGGAGTCCTGTATCCTCCTTACAAACATAGCATTACAAAATTAAAATCTAGGGAGTGGGACAATGAATGACAAGAAAAAGGCAATGGTGCTTGCTGCAGGCTTGGGGACCAGGCTAAGGCCGCTAACTGACCTTATATCCAAGCCAATGGCACCCATTGTAAATAAACCGGTAATGGAACATATAATAGGGCTTTTGGAAAAATATGGTTACAGAGATATAGTATGCAACCTACATTATTATCCAGATGTTATCAGGAAGCATTTTGGAGATGGTTCCAAATTCGGGGTAAATATAGAATATTCTTATGAGGAAGAACTGATGGGCACTGCTGGAGGAGTAAAGAAAGTGGAAGATTTTTTTGAAGGCAAAACCTTCCTTATAATGAGTGGCGATGCCCTAACTGACATAGATTTGGAAAAAGCCTACAGTTTCCATAAGAAAAGGGGCGGAATATGCACCATGGTACTAACAGAAGTGGAGGACACTTCCCAGTACGGAGTGGTACTGGTAGACAACAACCAGAGAATTTACGGGTTCCAGGAAAAACCTTTAAGCGGGGAAGCTAAATCCAACTTGGCAAATAGTGGAATTTACTTTTTCGAGCCTGAAATTTTTAACTATATGCCCAAGGGTAAGTTTTATGATTTTGGAAAAAATGTCTTTCCCAGCCTTTTGGACGAAAATATTCCTTATTATGGTTACACACATGACCAGTACTGGAATGATGTGGGGAGCTTGGATGAGTATCAGCAAGGAAATTTTGACGCACTGGAAGGCAGGGTAAAGGTAGAAGTTCCAGGAAAAGAATTAAAAGACGGGGTATGGATAGGAAAGAACTGCAAGATAGAGGAAAATGTGATAATAATACCTCCGGTATGCATAGGAGACAATTGCACTATAAAAAAAGAAGCCAAGCTTTTCGGCCCCATTATATTAGGCGATGACACAGTAGTAGATGAGAGGGCAATTCTTTACCGGGGAATAAAATGGGGCAATGGATATATAGGAAAGGATGCCTCACTTATTGGGGCAATAATTGGTTATGACACCCACATAAAGGATAAGGCTTCCGTGCTGGAAAAAGCAGTTATCGGTTCTAAAAGTGTGGTTGAAGATGGGATAATAATTCATCCCAGTGTTAAGATAATGTCAAATGAAGTCATAGAGATGGATAAGGGCGAAAACCAGGAAGAAAAAGAAAAATAAGTCTTTGAAAAACAGTTTGATAGAAGCCATAAGGGATATAATTTTACCCCCAATGTGCCCTATTTGCGGAAAGGTGAATAGCGGTTTTTTGTGCAGCAGCTGCAGGGCTCAAATAAGAGAGCTGGAAAAGGTCTGCAGTTACTGCGGAACACCCCTGGATGGAGAGAGATGTATTTTTTGCCGTGGCAAAAACTTTTACTTCTATAAGCTTAGAAGCTATACCGCATACAGGGGTCCTATAAAAAAGATTATATACAAATACAAGCGGAAGAAAATTTACAGCTTAAAGGAAGTTTTGGCCGGTTTCCTGGAGGAATTATTCTACAAAAATTTTAGCGGGGAAAATATAGATCTTATAGAAGGCATCCCGGGCCCCCATATAAGCCACATATGCAGAGAGCTTGCAACTAAACTAAATATACCTTATGCTAACAACTTGAAAAAAATTAAGGTCACCAAACAGCAAAAGGAGCTAGGCTTTGTTACCAGAGCTTTTAATCTGGATGGCTCTTTTAAGCTAAGGGATTGCCTTAAAGTAGCAGGCTTAAATATTGTCCTCATTGATGATATATTTACTACAGGGAATACTGTAAACGAGGCAAGCAAGGTTTTAAAAGAAGCAGGAGTAAACAAGGTGTATGTGCTAACCATAGCCAGGGGTTTTAAATCCGTATGAAAAAAAATAAGGGAACAGTAAAATGGTTCAGTCCGGAAAAAGGGTTTGGATTTATAAAAAGCAGGAACATGGACAATATTTTTGTCCATTATAGCTTTATAAACTCTAATGGTTTTAAGACTTTAAAAAAGGGGCAGAAAGTATGTTTTAAGCTGGATAATGACGACAGGGGAAATATAGCAAAGGATGTAGAGATAGAATAAATCTATAAGGAGGAAATATGGAATTCAAAATTAAAGGCAAAAACATCGAACTTGATGAAAAGATCAAGCAGTATGCAGAAAAGAAGATAAAGGATAGAGTGGTTAAATTTCTTGATAAGGCCATAGAGACAGAGCTAAAATTAATATTTGAAAAGAATCCCAGGATAAATGAAAACAACAGGGCAGAAGTAACCATATATACAGCAGGGACAGTTATAAGGGCTGAAGATTCTGGAGTTGATGTTTATTCAGCCATTGATAAGGTTAATGATAAATTAGAAAGACAGGTAAAAAGGTATAAAAATAAAAGGATAGAAAGGGGAAGGCAATCCCATAGTAATAAAAATATGGTAAATGCAGAACAGAAGATAAGGAAGCAGATTGTAAAAACTAAGACTTTCATAATGAAGCCCATGCCCCCGCAAGAAGCAGTTATGCAAATGGAGCTTTTAGGGCATGACTTCTTTGTTTTTATAAACTCAGAAACTGAGCAGACAGCTGTAGTTTACCGTAGGAAAGACAGAAATTATGGGTTGATAGAACCCACGATAGAATAAAAATTAGGTGATTATTTATGTTTGAAAAGCTTGGAAACATTTTAAAATTCGGTGAAGGCAAAAAATTAAAAAGATATGAAGAGATGGTAGCAAGGGTCAATGAATTAGAGGGCAGCATTAAAGGTTTGCCGGATAACAAGCTGGCCCAAAAAACTTCAGAATTCCAGCAGAGGTTTGATAATGGGGAAAGTACCGACTCTATAATGCATGAAGCTTTTGCAGTGGTAAGGGAAGTAGCCAGAAGGACACTGAATATGAGGCATTTTGATGTCCAGATAATGGGCGGAGCAGTTCTGTTTGAAGGAAAGATTGCAGAAATGAAAACTGGCGAAGGAAAGACATTGGTAGCAACCCTTCCTGTGTACTTGAATTCTTTTACAGGTAAAAGCACCCACCTGGTAACAGTTAACGACTACCTTGCAAAAAGGGATAGCGAGTGGATGGGGGAAATTTATAAGTTTTTGGACCTGGATATAGGGTTGTTGCAGAACGGAATGCCAAAACATGAAAAAAAAGAGCAGTATGACGCAGATGTGGTTTACGGAACTAATAATGAATTTGGCTTTGATTACCTGAGGGACAACATGGTAATAGACAAGGAAAATATTGTCCAGAGGGGCCACCATTATGCCATAATTGACGAAGTTGACAGCATCCTCATAGATGAAGCAAGGACCCCCCTTATTATCTCGGGCGTGGCATCAGGTACAACCAAGCTTTACAAGCAGTTTGCCCGGATTGTTCCCAGGCTTAAGGAAGAAGAAGACTTTGAAATTGATGAAAAAGCAAGAAGCGTATCTTTGACCGAAGAAGGGGTAGAGAGGGTTGAAAAAATCATAGGAATTGACAACCTTTACGACCCATCCAACTATATGCTCATACATGCCCTTAACCAGTCGCTTAAAGCAAGATACCTATTTACCAATGAAGTGGATTACATTGTAAAGGGCGGCGAAGTTATAATAGTGGATGAGTTTACGGGAAGGCTAATGCCGGGAAGAAGGTACAGCGAAGGACTACACCAGGCAATTGAGGCAAAAGAAGGGGTAAAGATAAGGGATGAAAACCAGACCCTGGCTACAATAACCATACAGAATTATTTCAGGATGTATGATAAGCTGGCGGGAATGACAGGGACTGCCATTACCGAAGCCAAGGAATTCAGGGAAATTTATGGCCTGGATACAATGGTAATCCCTACAAATAAGCCACTTATACGTGACCGGCTGCCTGATCTTATATATAAAACTGAGAAAACAAAATTTGAGAAAGCAGCCGAAGATATAGAGGCGAGGTATAAAAAGGGACAGCCGGTGCTGGTAGGAACTATTTCTATAGAAAAATCAGAAAGGCTTTCCCGGATGTTAAAAGCTAAAGGTATACCCCATAATGTATTGAATGCAAAGTACCATGAAAGAGAAGCAGAAATTGTTGCAGATGCCGGACAGAAAAAAGCTGTAACCATTGCCACCAATATGGCCGGAAGGGGAACCGATATCATATTGGGTGAAGGTGTGCCTGCGCTGGGGGGTTTGCATGTTATGGGAACCGAGCGCCATGAGAGTAGAAGAATAGACAACCAGTTGAGGGGCAGAAGTGGCAGGCAGGGTGATCCAGGTTCCAGCCAGTTTTTCCTCAGCACTGAAGACGATCTTTTAAGGCTTTTTGGTTCTGACAGGATACAGACTATCATGGAGACATTCCAGTTCCCTGACGATATGCCCATCCAGCACCCCATGGTTAACCGGGCGGTAGAAAATGCCCAGAGGCAAGTTGAATCCAGGAATTTTGAGATCAGGAAGCATGTGCTGGAATATGATGATGTGATGAATAAGCAAAGGGAAATAATCTATGCCAGGAGGAAGAAGCTTTTAGATGAAGAGAACCTGAAACAGACAGCCCTTAAAATGATAGCTGAAACTATTTATGAGGCCATAGATTCTCACATTAACCCCAATGAATATCCTGAAAATTGGAATTTAGACGATCTTTCTTCTTACCTGCAGGCTATGTTTGGCCAGGAAGTGATTGGGGAGATTGACCTGGACACTATAAATGCCAAATCTTTAAAGGAAATGGTAAAAGATAAAGCTTTAAAGTTATACCAGCAAAGGGAAGATGAATTTGGTCCTGAAGTTTTAAGGAGGCTGGAGCGGATAGTAATGTTAAACGTTATTGACAATATGTGGAGAAGCCACCTGCTGGAAATGGATTACCTGAAAGAAGGCATAGGCCTGAGGGCCATTGGCCAGAGGGATCCTCTGGTGGAATATAAGCGGGAGGCTTTCCAACTTTTTAAGGGCTTGATTTCAGACATAAAGTCAGACACTGTAAAGCTGTTGTACAATGCCAGGATGGCCACAGAAAGCGAGCAGCAGAAAGAGAGGAAAACAGTTTATGCAAATGTTAGCGCCAGCGGCCCAAAGAAGACTTCACAGCCAGCTAAAACAAGCGGAAGCCAGGAAAGCAAGAAAAAGGTTGGGCGCAACGACCCCTGTCCCTGTGGAAGCGGGAAAAAATACAAAAAATGCTGCGGAAGGTAGATTATGCTAGAAGATTATAAGGATACATACCAAAAACTGAAAGAAAAACTCCTGTTCTTACGGGATTGTCTTTGAGGTAGGAAAAAAGAAAAAAAGACTCGAAGAGCTTCAAAAGTATACCCTAAAAACCAATTTCTGGGATGACCAGCAAAGGGCCCAGGATATAATCCAGGAAATAAATAGCTTAAGGGAAGTAACCGGAGGCATGGCAGATATCGAGGAAAAAATTGAGAATATTGAGCTGGCTTTAGAAATACTTGAATCCGAGCATGACCAGAAGCTGGAAAAAGAATTAAAGGATAACTTAAGCTCTCTGCAAAAGCTGCTGGCAACCATGGAAGAGAAAGCCATATTGGGAGGGAAATATGATAGTTACCCGGCAGTCTTAAATATCCATCCGGGAGCCGGAGGTACAGAATCCCAGGATTGGGTAGAGATGCTTTTAAGGATGTATACCATGTGGATGGAAAAGAAAGGGTTTGCATACAGGACCATAGACTACCAGACAGGGGATGAAGCCGGGATAAAAAATGTAACCTTAACTGTAAAGGGCAAAAATGCCTACGGGCTGCTCAAGTCCGAGAAGGGCATCCATAGGCTGGTAAGGATTTCTCCTTTTGATTCTTCAAGCAGGAGGCATACTTCTTTTGCTTCCGTAGATGTTATCCCCTTGTTTGACCAGGGAGTAGACATTGACATAGACAAGGATGAGCTTAAAATTGAAACATACCGTTCCAGCGGGGCCGGGGGACAACATGTAAATGTCACTGACTCTGCGGTTAGGATTACCCATGTTCCCACCAATATTGTGGTGCAGTGCCAGGATGAAAGGTCCCAGATGCTAAACAGGCAGACAGCAATGCAGATACTGAAATCAAAACTTTATGAGCTTGAGCTCAAGAAAAAAGAAGAAGAGATAAAAAAATTAAGGGGAGAGAAAAAGGAAATAGGATGGGGTAACCAAATCAGGAGTTATGTGCTCCAGCCCTACCAGATGATTAAGGATCACAGGACAGGAGTGGAGGTAGGAGATGTGGATTCTGTACTGGATGGAGATATAGACATATTTATAAAGGGTTATCTTGAAAAAATATTAACCAAAGGGTAAACTTCTATCTATTAATATATTTTGTTTTCTTTTCCAAAATGAATATGATTGAATTTAGAAATGTAACTAAGATATACGAGGATAACACAGCTGCTTTAAAAAACATCAACCTGGCAGTAAAAAAAGGTGAATTCATATTTTTAGTCGGCCCTTCAGGGTCAGGCAAATCAACATTTATAAAGCTCCTTATAAAGGAGTTTGATGCCACTACCGGGTCTATACATATAGCTGGCAGGAATATCTGCAAGCTAAAGCTCAGCAGGGTCCCCCAGCTTAGGAGGAATATGGGATGCATTTTCCAGGATTTTAAACTGCTTCCCAACAAGACGGTTTATGAGAATGTGGCTTTTGGCCTGGATGTTATCGGTAAGCCTTCTTATGTGATAAAAGTGCAGGTACCCCAGGTTTTAAAGCTAGTAGGGCTGTACCAAAAAATGAAATCTTTTCCCCACCAGCTGTCTGGCGGTGAGCAGCAAAGGGTTTCCATTGCCAGGGCATTTGTTAACCGGCCCCCAATACTTCTGGCTGATGAACCCACGGGAAATTTGGATCCAACAACCTCAGGCGGTATCATGCAGCTGCTGTCAAGAATTAACTTGATAGGTACTACTGTAGTAATGGCAACCCATGATAAAAGTGTAGTTAATTCAATGAGGAGAAGGGTTGTAGAGCTTGAAAACGGGGAAATAATAAGAGATCAGAAGAGGGGAGTATACGGAGAGCAATGACCAGGGGAAGATATTATTTTGGAGAAACTTTTGCCAACTTTAAGAGAAACTTCCTGATGGCTTTCACCGCTATAACTACAGTAGCTATCACTTTATTTATTGTGGGGCTATTTTCAATAATCGTTTATGATGTGCTGGGAGTGCTTAACTCCATTAAGAGCCAGGTCGAAATTGCTGTTTACCTGGAAGACAACATTTCACAGGATCTCAAGGTTTACCTGGAAGAAGAAATCAAAAGCTGGGGTGAAATAGAAGATGTAAAATTTGTTTCAAAAGAGCAGGCTTTAGAGCAGTTTAAGGAAGAAAATGAAGGCAGTGACATATTAAAAGAAATTAAGGGCAATCCCCTGCCTCCCTCCTTTGAACTCACCTTAAGCAATCCGGAGAAGGTAAACCAGGTGGCAGTTAGGTTTCTGGATAAGGATGGGGAATATATTGAGGGCATAGATGATGTAATATATGGACAGAATTATGTGGATAAATTATTTTCAATTATAGCTATTGTGGGGACCATCGCCTTGCTGATTATAATAATGCTGCTTCTTGCCACCATAGTATTAATCTATAATACCATCAGGCTGTCCATACATGCCAGGAGGAAAGAGATAGAAGTTATGAAGCTTGTGGGGGCATCCAACTGGTTTGTAAGGATACCGTTTTTATTTGAAGGTTTTTTTGAAGGGTTTGTGGGCAGCCTTATATCGGCCTTAATCCTTTATTTTCTGGGAAAATTTTTGCTAATAAGGGGCGAGATGGCTTTAGCAGACACTATGAGGATAAGGGATTTGGCCATTGTTGGAAGCGGCAATATATCAATTTATATTTACGGTGGATTAATTGTGCTGGGTGGCCTGGTGGGCCTTATAAGTAGCATGCTTGCATTGCGCCGTTACCTAAAAGTCTAAAGGAATTTTTTATATTATAAAATATTGTGGTAAAATTAAGAAAAAATATATTATAGGTCATGAATTGTAGCAAAAATATCATAGTAATAATTACAGTAATAATAATATTTACCTCGGGCTTTTTCCTGTCAGCTCCGGGTAAGCTTTACTCCCAAAACCTGGAAGAAGAACTTGAGCAGATACAAAACGAAAGAGAAGAAACCCAGGAAAAGATAAAAAAAGTTAAAAAACAGGAACAAGAATACATCCAACAGGTAGGAGTTGTAGAAGAACAGCTTCTCGGCGCCTTATCAGAACTTGATGAACTCAACAACAATCTTACAGAAGCCAAAAGTGAAATAGATCACACCACTATAGAGCTAGTTCTCAAAGAGCAGGAATTAAAGAAAATAGAAGAAGAGCTGGGCGAAAAAATCCAAGTTTTAAACGAAAGGGTTGCCGCCATTTACAAGAATGGCAATGGCAATTTTTTAGAAATTCTTTTAAAGGCTGAAACCTTTATAGATTTTATATCCCGCCTGAAGCTAATGAATCTCATTGCAGAAAAGGATACCGAGATTATCAAGGTTATAAAAGACAAAAAGCAGGCAACCTTATCCGTAAAAAAATCAATACTTGACCTAAGGGAAAAGCAAAAAGATCATAAAAAAGAAGTAGAGAAACTGGTAGCTCAGGCAGAAGCTAAGAAAGCTGAAGTTGAAGGCATTTATACTAATAAGAAAACCCTGCTCTCAGAAACCAGGGCAAATAAAGATGCCTTAATTAGGATGGAAAAACAGCTGGAGGCAAAAGAGGCAGAGGTTAAAAGGATCCTTGAAAGCTATAAACACGGCAGTGCGCCTTCAGGGAAGTTCATGTGGCCAGTTGCAGGAAGGATTACCTCTGGTTTTGGATATAGAATACATCCCATATTCGGTACCAACAGGTTTCATTCAGGATTGGATATAGCGGCTCCTTATGGAACATTGGTTAAGGCTGCTGATGGCGGCGAGGTTGTCCAGGCTGGCTATTTTGGGGGCTATGGCTATTCTATAATGATATACCATGGAGGGGGATTTGCTACCTGGTATGCCCATCTTTCCAACTTTAATATTTCTGCAGGGCAATTTGTTGAAAAGGGGCAGGTAATAGGGTTTGTGGGATCTACAGGCTGGTCAACAGGGCCACACCTTCATTTTGAGGTCAGGGTTAATGGAAATGCCCAGAACCCCATGGGCCACTTGTAAGCATGCTTTTTTAATATACTTTACCTTTAACCAAATATCATTTTACTGACACCCAGACAGGACCAATATAGGCTTCTCTCCCGCTTGCTGATACCGCACGTATTATGTAAAAGTCTGACCCATCAGTGTTTAATTTAGAAGGGCCAATTGGCTGGTAGCTATAATTGTTTATATAATACTTGCCGCATTTTTGGATGCACTTTTCCAACCCATATTCTGTTCCGGTAACCGGCGGACTGTCTACAAGAGTTATCCCCGTAACGGGTTGGGTTACTTTTACCGAGTGCCATAGCTGACCATTTTTAAGGATTTCAATGGTAGCATTCCAATCTAAGTTCCATTTGGAGCTGTCAATGGGAGCCTGGGAATTTTGGGGGTGTAGGCCCCATCTTGGACAAAGACTATCTCCAGCGTACGGGCGGCTTCCATCCCTAACCCCTATCCTGATTATGGTTATATCCAAACAGGGACGGCCGTAGTCTGAAGACGCATATATCCTGCCATTTTCAAGTCCCTGGAATATTCCTTCCCGGGTTAGGGAGGTTGAATAAACTGCTGTAATCCCCCCGGGGTAAGGCTTTTCATTCCTGGCATGCCAGAAGGTCATGGGGCGCTGGTGGCCGGTATATGCATTGGTATGGCCTAAAGTATGGCCAGGGTGTCCATCATGAGAATCGCTGGCTGCATTTTTTATTTCCAGGACCTTAAAGCTATCTTTTTTGGCTTTCTTTCTATTTTTGTCATGAATACTTCCTATGATAACCTGGCATCCGCTGTCTCTGAGATTTAATGCTTGTGCCCGTCCCTGGTTCCCGTATCCAATTACAGCAATAATTTTGTTTTTTAAAATATTAAGGCCGCAATCTTTTTCAAAATATATCCGTTTTTTCCAGCATTATTATTACCCCATTCCGTTATAAATAATTTTCAATGACTCTATTTATCTTGGCTTAAATATTGTTAGCAATAACACCCCCAAAACGAGAACTCCAATCCCCAGAAATTGAATATCCCCTATATTTTCACTTAAAATAAATATGCTTGCAATACTAGACACTAGTATGCTTGCCCAGCAAAAGATGGTATGAACTAGGTTTACTTTAGCCTTTGCAAATCCTGTTTAGGTGATAAGCAAGGTCAATATGGCAAAGACAAAGGTAAGTATTATGCACAATTTCAGCAATTCCGGTATGATTGAAATCCTTTTGGAAATATTTTGGAAGACCATAATAGTACCTGCCGTAAAACCAAATAACACTCCGGCAAATCTATTATTTGCTTTTTTGGATATAATTATTAGCAGGGCTTGTAGAGATATGAGGGAAACTAAGATAATAATAAAATAGGCAAGGTTAAAGTGGGAAAGGGTAATCTGTCCAGTATATTCTGCAAAAAATCCATTCAAGAAAGTCCCTGTAATAATAAGGGGTATACCGGCTAATTCTTGTTTGGAGATCCCTTCCTTTAAGGCTAAATATGAAAATAGGACCAGTACGCTTAAGCCTATGCCTTCCAGTGGGCAATAATATTAACTGGGACAAAACCAATGCGATCCATTGAATAAACATTGGCCCTACTGTTAGGATTGTACAGGAAACCTATATTCCTGTACCCTTGGTTCTTGTCTGTTTAGGGGATTTAATCCTGTTTATGCCTAATTTTTGGAGCCCCTTTCCCAAATACAGGCATGAATAAGAAAAAACGCCGATAGAAATTCCAGCTATTAAATTTTGCTCTACCATGGCTATAGCCTACAAATTGTTTTGAAAATATTACATTTAATAAAAAGTGCTCTGGCTTTGCTGCAGCATATCTTAAACTTTAGCTAGTATTATAACCTAATTTTTTTTCCAAATTTCCATAATTTTTTCATGGCTGGTTTGCTACTGGCCCAGATCTTGTTCAGGTTGGCTATCATTGGGGTAAGAACTTAAAAATGGGCCATTGGATTTTTGGCAATTCCATTAATCCTTACCTCAAAATGGAGATGAGGGCCGGTAGTCCATCCGGTAGTTCCTACATAGCCAATAGTCTGTCCCTTGCTCACCGGCTGGCCACCTGACACTGCAAAACCATCCAGGTGGGCATAAAAGGTAGCAAAACCCCCACCATGGTAAATCAGAATAAAATTGCCATATCCGCCATGGTAACCTGTTTGGATAACTTCGCCGGAATCCGCGGCTATGATCGGAGTTCCCCGGCTGCAGTATATGTCAACCCCTGAGTGGAAACGCCCTCCCCTGGGGCCAAACCTTGATGATAATTTTCCATTGGTAGGCCAGAGAAGCTTTCCGGTAGGGGAGGCTCCATGGGTGAAGCCTCTTAGAATATTTTTAATTTCATTTTCTTTGGCAGTAAGCTTCCTGTCCATGGCCAGCAGAGCTTCTTTATCCTGCTGGGTTTCCTGCAATAATGCTTTTTTCTCCTCATATATAGTTTCAATCTCCTGGTGCTTGGCTTCAGTCTGAGAAAGAAGTCTTTCGATATCCCTTTTGTATCCTTGTTGTTTTTCCTTTAGGTTAATTATATTTTTCTTGATGTCCAAGAGCTTCATCCTGTCTTCCTTTATTTCCTGTATTATCCGTATGTCTTCCTGGGCAATGGTATTCATTAGTTTAATTTTAGAAAAAAATTCCATAAAGCCTTTGGTGCCAGTCAGTAGTTCAACAAAATTATTGTTTCCATACTTGTAAATGGAAGCTGCCCGGTTATTTAGCAATGATACTTTTTTATCCAGAATGGCTTCAATTTCTTTGAGGTCCCTATTTTTTTCTTCGATTTTTAATGTATTTCCCTGAATATCCTTATTAATTTCTGCAAGCATACCGTCTAGCTCCTCTAGTTCAGAAAGGGTTTTTAAGTACTGTTCTTCTACTGTCCCTATTTGGTTTATAAGCTCAGATTCGCTTTCTTCTATTTTTTCAATTTTTTTTTGGGTCTGCTCTTTTTCCTGCTTTATATTATCCAGCTGGTCTTCTAAGGGAGAAGCATAAACCAGGGCAGGCTGAACAATAATGACAGCCACAGAAAGCAGGACAGTTATAATTAAAATAAGCTTAGTTTTTAACATATTAAATTTTATTTTTGATTAGATTATATCATATTAAGTTGCAGGTATTATTATTTACAATAATTTGGATTGAGAAAGATTTACTTTGGCTTAAAAGAAATATATCTGGCATGGTCAGTATAGATTACTTTAAGACCAGTTTTCTCCCCTATAATTTCCATGGTCTTTGGTGTATAGAATGAAATATGGGTCTTATCCCTTATATAATACCATTCCAGGAATTGCTCCCGGTTATTGGGGTGAAATAAAGTCATAATTGATAGCAATCCCTCTTTTTTTAGGCAATCCCTGAATATTTGAAAATAACTTAGAGGATTTTTCAAATGTTCGGTTACTTCCGTGGATGTAACAAGGTCATACTTTTTGCCTTGATATACTTTTAGGGGTGAATAATAAAGGTCATAAATATCCATGTTATAGTTGTAATCCCTTTCCAGTATCATTGCTAGAACTGGAGAAGGGCCGCTCCCAAAGTCCAGTCCTAATTTTCCACTTCCGCAATATTTTAAAACTGCTGAATGGAGAAATTTCTTAAAGTAATCCACATATTCAGGGTCATTTATGGAATTATTGTGATTGTTGTAATTCCGGTATTCTTTTTCAGGTGATAGGATAAAGCGCTCATCTTTTGAAATAAATTCACATGCTTTGCAGTAATAATATTTTAATTCAGGGTACTTGTGGAAAATTTTGGAAGTTTTGCTTCCACAGATTTTACAGTATTGGTTTGCATTGCTCTTTTTTGTTTCCAGCATGGTTTTACGATAATATTAAAGAAGGACTTTTTTGTCAATCATGCAGATTTATTTAAAACCTGGATTTAAAAAGCAGGTAGTAAAAGTAGAGGTGTTAACAAACAGCTTCCAGTTTATGGTGGTACCTGGAGTATTAAATTTTACTTAAATATTACAGTTGGTGGCTGAGTTTTCTGCCCTTTCATTAATATCCTCTACCCTCTTTATAATGTTTAGAGACATTAATGCTGGACTAACCTGACTTTTGTGGCCAGGATCGGTAGAAATAATAATAAAGTTTAGGCTTAATGTGGCTTGAAGAATATTGATTTTTATTCTAAAAGCATATAACTTATAAGCAAAGGAATAATTTAAAATAGGTGGTATTTTTATGATAAAAAGACTGGCAATTAAAATAATTGTAATAATAGTAGTGGTAATATTTATATTTTCTACCGGATTCTGGTTAGGTATAAATTTCTATTCAGTGAAAGAATTTGCTACCCAGACCAATACCAATAGCATTTTTGAAGTTAAAAGTGATATAACCCAAAACAAAGAGGCACAGAATTCCTTTAGCCTGAAACCTCTGGAAGAAGCAATAAACTTATTAAACCAAAGGGCATTAAACCAGGTTTCCAAGAATCAGCTAATGGTTTATGCCATTGAGGGCATAATCGGGAGCTTGGATGACAAGTATGCAGAATATTTTACAGAAGAGGAATATGCCCAAATAATAGAATCATTTAGCGGTACCATGAGTGGGATTGGTGTAGTAGTAACCCTGGATGACCAGGAAAGGGTATTAATTGTAAAAGTAATTGAAGGAACTCCTGCAGATGGAGCAGGATTAAAAAAGGAAGATATAATAACGGAAGTGGAAGGCGACCCCATACAGGGCTTGTCTTTAGAAAAAGTGGTAAGCAAGATCAAGGGTGAGGAAGGCACTTCTGTTAACATAACCGTATTCAGGCCGAGTGAAGACAAAACTTTCAAACTGGATATAACCAGGCAAAGGTTTTATGTACCCAATTTATTTGCTGAAATGCTTGACGGCAATATTGGGTATATACAATATATCGGCTTTCAGGAAAGAGGGGCTGAAAAATTAGAAGAAGAAATAGAAAACTTGATTGAAGACGGGGCAGAGGGAATAATATTTGACCTTAGGAATAACCTTGGTGGAGTGCTTGACGACGCGGTAAATGTCTCTGACCTGTTTTTAAATGAAGGTACTATTGTAGTAGTTAAGGGCAGGGCTGGAGAAGAATTAAAAGTTTCCGAATACACGGCTAAAAAAGGAGGGTTTACTGAAATACCTCTAGTGGTTTTAATAAACCAGTATTCGGCCAGTGCATCAGAACTGGTAGCAGGCGCATTAAAAGAAAATGATAGGGCTATCCTGGTAGGAGAGGAAAGCTTTGGCAAGGGTACAGTACAGACTTTAAAGGAACTGTCTAATGGAGCAGGGCTAAAGTTTACTAATTCAAAATATTTCCTTCCTTCTGATAGGAGTATTGAAGAAATAGGAATAAAGCCGGATATTAAAGTAGAATTGGACTCGGAGGCAGAAGAGGATCTACAACTGGAAAGAGCAAAGGAAGAAATTAAATCTATGATAAGTGATAAAGATGGCTAAAGCTAGAAAAAGGTCTGAAGAAGATAGAATACCTATAGCTAGAAACAAGAAAGCCCTGAGGAATTTCTTCATATTGGATACTTTCGAGGCTGGAATAGCGCTTAGAGGCAGCGAAGTAAAGTCAGTCCGCCAGCATAATGTTAATTTAAAAGACAGCTATGCTAGGATTAAGAATGGGGAGCTGTTTCTATATAATATGCATGTATCCCCCTATGAGAAAAGCAGGATAGAAGAAATAGATCCAAGAAGGACAAGAAAGCTTTTAATGCACAGGAGGGAAATTGACCGGCTGGCGGGAAAATTAACCGATAAAAGCCTGACCATGGTTCCTCTTGAAATATACATGGTTAAAAATTTAGTTAAAGTAACACTGGCCTTAGCTAAGGGTAAGCTTAAAAGGGATAAGAGGAGGGACATACAGGATAGAGAAACCGAAAGGGAAATAAGAAGGGCTTTGAAAAAATACCAATAATGTTATATTATATATTCGCTCCTTATTGGGGGCGATTTGGATTCGACGGGGATAGGTTGAGCTTGGATTGCAAGTCGAGTATCAGAACTCGTAAAAAACTGAAAAAACAATAAACGCTGACGATACAGAGTTAGCACTAGCAGCGTAAGGCTGCTACGTCTACAGGATGTTTCCTGTGCTTTCTGATAGGCGACGATTAGCAGGATACCTTACTGAGCTTTGTCTGCGAGCCTGGTAAGGGAAACTTTAGCAGAATAGCTTTTAGGGATCCGGCCTGTAGGAGCCCGAAAAGTGAATAATAAAATATAGGCTAAGCTTGTAGAGATCTAAGTGACAATATCTTCGGACGCGGGTTCGATTCCCGCCGCCTCCACCATATTAATAACCGTCAAACCTATGAGAATCACAGCTCTTGGATTCAAATTCAGGAGAAGTATCTCCTAAAATGTCAAGGATTTGTCAAGAAGCGGCTTGGCAAGTTCAATTCATACCGAAACTAACAAGTATATAGTTGACTTCTAAATATAATAACGTTACAGTTAAATTATAATAAAAGTTTAATACATATATAATGATTTAGGTGCACTGAAGCTTTCCCAAAGATGGACGCTTAGGGAAGTGGAGTAAGTAGCGTAACCGACTAAATTAGTTTAAATTTGGTCGGTTTTTTATTTATAGAAGATACAATAGTTGGAGGGTGGTGGTTTATATTTTTAAAACAATTCGTTAAATTGCAAATCATAACAAAGGAGGAAATATGAAGATGGTGAGTAAGAGAAAGTGGTTGCTGTTGCCAATAATAGTATTTACAGTAGTATTGGTATTTGGACTAATGCCAGGCATGGTCATGGCTCAACCCGGTAAAGGTCAGGGCAATCAACCCGATATTGCTGAGCGTGGTAATGCACTACGTTCAGTTGCCACACCTATCGAACTTACTGCTGATGATGTAAGTATTGTGCAATTCGGAGACTTTGATTACGTTGAAATTAACCATAATTTAGGAGACAACTATTCTAGATTCGCATGGTTCGAACCTACCAAGTATGGCGGTAAAACCATTATAGATGAGGAACAGCTGGGTTTTGATACCCTTTATCTTGGCGTAAGTGCTGATCCACATGAAGAGATAAGCCACAAAGGTCAGGTATCGATTTACTATGAGCTTGGAGATGAATGGGTATCAATCATAGTACAGTTTAATGGCCAAGGTGAATGTCTTAGTGTGAACGGCATTTCTATTGAGTAGTAGCCCTACTTATTCTTAGATGAGCATTAAAGTGAATTAATAGATATTATCTCTGAGCATAAAGTATCTAGCAATGCTTTTAAAAATGTGCAAAGCGACCAAACCATATATGGGGATTTTGGATATATCGCCCGGTAGCCGAGCCTGCAGATAAAGCAGTGGTAGAAGTTCTAGCCATTGAAGAGCTACCTTATACCGGATTTGATATGATATACAATTTTATTGGTTTTGGAATGCTCATCGCAGGCAGTGGTCTTATGCTTTTATTAAAGAAGCTAAGGAGGGTTATCGTTTAAGATTCAATGGATATTTATTCAGAGGGCATCTATACAATAGGTGCCCTCTCTTTTATTTGAAGTATATTATAAGTAACTTTTCGCCTCCACCATATAAATAACTGCCAAACCCATGAGAATCACAGCTATTGGATTCAAATTCAGGAGAAGTATCTCCTAAAATGTCAAGGATTTGTCAAGAAGCGGCTTGGCAAATTCAATCTTCAGCACAAAGAATGCAAAGTCAT